>CAZVAV010000339.1:0-2624 GCA_964625135.1 uncultured Oscillospiraceae bacterium
ACAACTAAATCCTTTGCTTTTTGGGGAATAACAGGATGCTTTTTCGGATATAGTCACGGCAAAAGAAAGATTGCCCCACTCATAAGAACGGGGCAACCGGCAATGCTAGTAATATAAATCGTTTTTCTGTGATCCGAAGTACAGCCTGTGTACTCGAGAGGAAGGATGGCCAATGGAGCTGATCGAGCACGCTTTTTCCACAGTGGTTCAATGCGGCGTCCTGCTGCTGGAGTTTATAGGGGTACTGGTGCTTTTGGGTGCCGCGATCAAGGCCGGCTTTTCCTTTTTCCAAAAGGATCCGCATGTCAGGCTCAAGCTGGCGCAGGGCATCGCTCTGGCTCTGGAATTTAAGCTTGGCGGAGAGGTGCTTCGGACGGTCATTGTCCGGGAATGGAGCGAGCTCGCAATTCTTGGCGTCATTATCCTGATGCGGGGCGTTCTCACAGCGCTCATCCACTGGGAGATCAAAAACGAAGAGCGTACACTCGACGGCGGCAATCACTGACTTGACGGAGAACCGTTTTGCGAGGCAATCCGCTTCATTGGTTTGATCGAAAACAGGCAGACAATGATGGTGAGCAGATCGGCAGCGGGCTGCGCAAAATAGATGCCGGTCACACCAAGCAGCCTTGGCAGTACAAGGATAAATGGCAGATAAAAAATCCCCTGACGGATCATCGAGAGGAACAGCCCATACCGGGAAGCGCCGATGGTCTGGAAGGTGACGGTCATCATATAGCACAACCCAAAGGCAGGATAGAGCGCTACCTGAGAAATCAAAAGCTTTGAGCCATATTCCACCACCGCGGGATTCCGGTTAAAAAGTAGAATGAGCGGCTTGGCCAATGAGAGGTAGGCGACGGCCACCACAATGGTAAGAAGCAGCGACGCTTTGAGTGCAAACTGAACCGATTGGTGAAAGCGCTGCTGATTGTTGGCGCCAAAGGAATAGGCGGCAACCGGCTGGTAGCCCTGCATAAACCCCATGACCACATAGCATCCGATGAGAATCAGCCGCTGCACCACCCCGTAGGCCGCGATGATCAGATCCGCATCAGGCAGCGGACTTGCCGCAATGTTGGTCAATGAGGTTGCGGCGGCAAGACAGATTTGGATCACCGCGGTGGGCACGCCGATCAGTGTTACCGTTTTGATCAGCCGCAGCGTCGGCTTGAAATGGCGCGGCCCCACCTTGATGACCGAGCGGCCGCTTGCATAAAACCACGCAAGAATGAAGAAGGTCACAAACTGCGAAACTGTGGTGGCCAACGAAGCGCCCCCTACCCCCATACCCAGCCCCCAGTCAAACATCAACACGGGGTCGAGGATGACGTTGAGCGCCGCTCCGGTAATGACTGCGATCGAGGAAATCTTCACCGAGGATTCCGCTCGTGCGGCGCAGTTGAGGCTTTGCGCCGGAAGATTGGCCAGCGCGGCGATGAACATCCAGAAGGCATAGTCCTTCGCCAGCGGCAGCACCGCATCCGATGCGCCGAAGGAACGAAGCAGCGGCTCCATCAACAGGATTCCGCCCACGCAGAGCACCGCGCCAATCACCAGCGACAGTCCGACGACGGTAGAAACGGTGGTGTTTGCGCCATCCCGATCCCCCGCCCCGAGCTGCCGTCCTGCCAGAACCGCCGCACCCGCCGCAAAGATGTTTTCAAGCGACACCATGATCAGAAGCAGCGGAAGCGTTACCCCCACCGCCGCCAGCGCAAGATCGGAATCCAGCATTCCGATGTAGGCGGTATCCACAATGTTGTAGACCGCCTTGGCCAGAAGCGCGAGCGTGGCCGGGACGGCCAGCTTGACAATTGCCCTTGAGGGGGCAACGCTTCCTAAAAGAGATTCTTTTTCTCCCCCAATTTCCGTACTCATTCTTCTATATCCCCTCTCGCGATAATTCCATAGAGCAGAATGCTCAGAGCACGGCGACGGCTCTGCTCATAGGCCGCGACATCCGCCTTGACAGCGTCATCCTCCCGACTCTTCGCATTGATCAAATCCTGATACTGAATAAAGAGCGACAGCACCTCTCCCTTTGTGAGCTCCGGGCGCAGACGCACCCGCTCGAGAAGCTGCTCCAGAATCTCCAGATTCAGCTGATCGAAGTCGGCTCGGATTTCTTTGATTGCAGCGGCAAGATGCGCGGGCGGAGAAACCACCGTTTCACAGAACAGCCGCTGACAGAGCGGATTGGCTCGAAAAAAGGCAAGTCTCGCATTAAAATAGGCCTGCAGCTGCTCCTGTGCCTCCCCCTGCTGCTGTAGCACATGCTCACGCAGGTAATGGGTCAGTACCCCGAAGCATTCTCTGACACAGGTGAGATACACCTCATCCTTATCCCTGAAATAATGATACAGCACCCCTTTCGAGATACCGCCGGCGGCGCAGATGGTGTTGATCGAGCTTGAGCCATACCCCTGTGTGGCAAACTCCTGTAAAGCGCTGTCAATGATTTTTCGGCGGCTGTTTTGATTCTTTTCTTCCCGTTTCAATCGGAGCACCTCCAAAATAGACCAGCTGGTTTGTTTTATCCTATCAAAAACAAACCAGCTGGTCTAGATATAAATTGTAAACATTTTACGCTGTATTTTATTCCTTTGCCCTGCCCCGCCTGG
>CAZVAV010000340.1:0-2624 GCA_964625135.1 uncultured Oscillospiraceae bacterium
CCCCATGATGCCGCCGCCCACCCCGCTTTTGGCGGGGATGCCGACCCTGAGGGCAAACTCCCCCGAGTAGTCGTACATCCCGCAGGTCGCCATCAGCGAGCGGATGACCTTGACGTGAAACGGCTCGATCAGCAGCTTTCCGCTGCGTGGGGAGATGCCATTGTTGGCGAGCACCGCGCCGAGAAAACTGATTTCCTCGCAATTGACCGCGAGCGAGCACGCCCGAAAATAGAGGTCGAGATGCTCGGATACCGAGCCGTCGATCACCTTGCTCGCCCGCATCATATAGGCCAGAGCCCGGTTGCGATCCCCGGTGTCCAGCTCCGAGCGGTAGACCTGCTCGTCCCAGGTCAGCTCGGGGCTGTCGAGCAGGGTGCGGGCGCCAACGAGCACCCGCTCGAACCGCTCCTCAAGGGTAGCGCCCGGAATGCAGGTGGTCACCGCGATGGCGCCGGCGTTGATCATCGGATTGGAGGGACGGTTGCTGTTGGCGGTTTCGAGCCGGACAATCGAGTTAAACGGGTCTCCGGTCGGTTCGACCCCGACCCGCTCGAATACTCCGTCGAAGCCGGCGTGCTTCAGGGCGGTGGCAAGCAGAACCACCTTTGAGATGCTCTGCATGGTAAAACGCACCTTGCTGTCCCCGATGCTGTGGGTATGCCCCGCGAGGTCGGTGACAGCGACGGCGAGGTGGCCGGTGTCGGCCTTGGCAAGCTCCGGGATATAGTCGGCCGGAGCGCCCTCTCCGAGGCTGTGGGAGGCGTAACGGTAGGCTTCCGAGAGAATGTGCTGCATAAAATGGTCCTTCCTTTCTATCGGGCGGAGCCGAAAAGGACGCCGGCAAAATGATGAGCTCATCTTACCGGCGTCCGCAAGGGCAGAAAGCTATTTCTTCTCTTCAAGCATCCGCTGTGCCATGCCGTTCATCATATAGATCGACATCCAGCAGGCGACATGGCTTGAGATGTTGTGCAGATCATCGGGGGGATAAACCTCCATGAAGTCAAAGCCCTTCGCGCCGTGGAGCCCGCAGTAATAAAGCATTTCGCCGAGCTCATAGCTGGTCAGACCGCAGGGATCGGCCGGGCCGCCGGGATTGCACGCAACATCAAGCGCATCGCTGCAAACGCTGACATAGATGGCCTTGACCCCGTTGCCGGCGATTTCGACGGCGCGGCGGATGCAGTCCTCCCAGCCCTTGCGCTTGACCTCAAAGCTTGTGATGACCGTTGCGCCGTAGCGCTTGGCCTCGGCGAGTGCGCCGTAGTTGTTGCGCGGGCCGCGGATGCCGACGCTGACCAGATTTTTCGGGTCAAAGCCGGGCATGTCGTAGAGGCGATGGAACGGGCTGCAACGGGCATACTGCTCGTCGCCGAAGGCGTCCATATTGTCCATGTGGGCATCAAAGTGGACGATGCCGATGTTGCCGCCGTATTGCTCGGCAAAGGCCGAAATGAGCGGGAAGCTCAGCGAATGGTCGCCGCCGAAGACGATCGGAATTGCGCCCGAGGCAGTAATATCCCGCATATAGTTTGCCACGCTGTCAAAGGTAAACGCGCGGTCGCCGTTTTTCACCGCGGCGTCGCCGTAGTCAGCGCCGGAGAAGTGGTCGAAAACGTCAAATTCAAGCTCGGGGAGGTAGCCGCCGTACCGTACCGAGGCGATGCGGATGGTCTTGGTGGCGTTTTCGGTTCCCGAGGGGCCGCCGTAGGTGCAGATGCCCTCCCACGGAGCGCCCATGATGGCGAAATTATAGTTCTTCAGCTCGGCCTTATCCTTGACGGGGGGCAGACCGAGGAAGGACGGAACGCCCGAATAAACCTCGGGATGGGGATAGGAAGGGACATAGCATACCGGTTTGTTTTGCATAAAAAGACCTCCTGTTATGACATGGTGGATCGATGAAAATAGAAGTTCGAGTTTTCGATATTGTCATATGATCTTTGCTATTATCCATGGTATCAGAGCGGAAGCGGGAAATCAATAGGCGGGTTCTCCAATTTTAATGGCGGCCTTATGCTGTTTTTTATAAAAATAAGAACGCAGGTATGACATTGTCAAATTTTTTTCTTTTCAGCCGTCCGTCATGCCAAAACCAACAGGAGCCGACGCAACAGTTGGCGTTGCATCGGCTCCAAATCAGAACAGGCTTGGCGGTTATTCGATGGTGATGGACTTGATTTTCTGCGGGGTCTTGGGGCGGTCGGAGCGGTCGGTGGGAGTGGCGGCGATGGCGTCGACCACGTCCATTCCCTCGACAACCTTGCCAAACGCGGCATACTGGCCGTCGAGATGCGGCGCATCCTGATGCATGATAAAGAACTGCGAGCCCGCCGAGTTCGGGCTCATCGAGCGAGCCATCGAGAGCACGCCACGGGTGTGCTTAATGGGATTTGGCACGCCGTTGCTTGCGAATTCTCCCTTGATCTGCCAGCCGGGGCCGCCCATGCCGGTGCCGTCGGGACAGCCACCCTGGATCATAAACCCGGGGATGACCCGATGGAAGATGAGGCCGTCGTAAAAGCCCTCCTTCACCAGCTTTTTAAAGTTCTCCACACTGATGGGCGCAATGTCGGGATAGAGCTCGATTTCAATCTTTTTGCCGTTTTCCATTTCGATGGTTA
>CAZVAV010000341.1:0-2611 GCA_964625135.1 uncultured Oscillospiraceae bacterium
TCCGACGAGGAGCTTATGCGCCGCCGTGCCTGCTGGCAGCGCCCGCAGCACCATGCGGCGCCCGGTATCCTGCTGGCCTATCGCAATGGGGTCGGCAGTGCCGATCAGGGCGCACCTTGGCTTTTTTGATTGTTTTGCATCTAAAAAAAATTATCGCCGCGGTTTTGACCGCGGCGATAATTTTTATGGAAGCATGAAATGAAACGGAGACGCTTGAGAAACGGTTACTTTCGGTTTTTCTGCTGCGCATGCTCGGCACGACGGAGCCTGCGGGTGGCGAGGCGCTCGGCGCGGCGGGTGGCGCGTTCCTCGGGGGTATGCCGGTTGACGATCAGATAGAAGGTCGGCAGCAGCAGCAGGGTAAGGATGGTGGAGGTGACCAGGCCGCCGATGATGACCCAGGCCATGCCCTTCATCATTTCGGCGTTTCCGCCCTGAACCACAACGAGCGGCACCATCGAAAGGATGGTGGTCAGGGTGGTCATAAAGATCGGGCGCATTCTCAGCATTCCCGCGGTCAGCAGTGCATCCTCGGAGGAAAGGCTCTGCTCCCGGCGCATGGTATTAGCGGTATCGATAAACAGAATGCCGTTGTTCACCACGATGCCGCCGAGCATCAGAAAGCCCATCAGGGAGGGCATGCTGATCTTGGCCCCGCTCAGGAAGAGGCACAGGAATGATCCGATCAGCGCGAACGGAACGCAGATCATGACAATCATCGAGAAGATGGGTGACTCGAACTGCATGGCCATGACCATAAAGACAAGCAGGATTCCGGTCAGGGTTGCCATAATGAGGTTGGTAAATTCCTCGGTCTGGGACTCCATGTTGTCCGATTGCGCAATTTCAACGCCCGCAGGAAACTCAAGCTGAGAGACCTGCTGATTGACGTCGGTGGAAATGGTTCTGGGCGCGTTGGAGGCGATCTGCCCGGTCACGGTCACCAGATAGCGGCCGTTTTTCCGGGAAATGCTCTGCGGGCTGTTGGAATACTCAATGGTGGCGATATCAAGCAGCGGTACCTCAAGGCCGCTGGAATTCGAGATGGTCAGCGACGAGAGGTCGTTGATCGTTTGGAAGCGCTCGCTCGGATACTCGACGGTGACGTCGTAGTCACGGCCATTGTTGTGGAAGATCGCGGCGTCATTGCCCTGCATGATCGTGTAAAGCATGCCCATCACCTGCTTGGGCACAAGGCCGTTGGCGCTCGCCTTGACCGGATCAATGAGAACCTCGGCCTGCGGATTTCCGGTCGAAACGGTAGAGGTCACATGGGAGAGATTGGGGTTTTTCCGCAGCAGCTCCTCGACCATCAGCGCGGCTTCATCCAGCTCATCCCGGCCGGTGGCCTGCAAATTCACCTGAATGTCGGCGCTGCTTCCCATCGAAGCAGTCTGGCTCGAGGAGGAAATCGAGATGTCGCAGTCGACCATCTCGGCAGTTTTCTCACGCCACTCATCGATGATTTCGGCGGTGGTGCGCGTCCGGCCGTCCTTGAGGTAGGCGGTAATGGTCGCGGAGGCGGAGGCGCCGCCGCTCATTGAGGCCATCGAGGAGCCGGAGGAAAGGGAATAACGGTCAAGATCGGGCTCGGCTTTTACCATATCCTCAATCGGAATCAGCTTTTGGTCGAGCTGCCCGACCTTAAGCCCGGGACGGGTGGTCACGTTGATGGCGATGGTGCCCTCGTCGCTCGCGGGCATCAGCTCCATCCCGATGACCGGCACCAGCATGACCGAGCCGACCAGCATGGCTACGGCAACGATCACCACAAGAAGCTTATGCCGGAAGGTATAGGGCAGAAACCGTGCATAGGCGGTGGCAAGCCGATCCATCACCTTCTGGACAACGCCAACCTCGCGTTCGATCGGCTGCAGCCAGGAGAAAACCAGCGGCGCAACCGAAAGAGCGGAAATCAGTGACGCAATTAGCGAGAAGACGATGGTGAAGCAGAGCTGTCCGAACAGCTGCCCCGACATTCCCTTGATGAGAGCCATCGGAAGGAAGACAACGACGGTGGTCGCGGTTGATGCGACGATCGACGCGGCAACTGTTTGGGCTCCCTCGATGGCGGCCTGCTTGTAGTCGGCGTTTTTGGTCTTCAGACGGAAGCAGCTTTCGATGACGACGATTGAGTTGTCAACCATCATACCGACACCGATGACCAAGCCCCCCAACGACAGAACGTTGAAGGAAAAGCCCATCAAGCTCATCGCGATCAGGGTAACCAGCAGCGAGATCGGGATCGACGAGCCGACGATCAGCGAAGCGCGCCAGTCACCAAAGAAGATGAACAGGACGATCATCGAAAGGAGAACCGCATAGATCAGCGTTTGGGCGACCGAGGAAAGCGAGGATTTAATCGTATCGCTCTGGTCGAAGACGATGCCGAGCGAAACGCCCATGTTTTCACCGTTGAGCCGGTCGACTGCCTTTCTCAGCGCATTGGTCACGCTGATGGTCGAAGCACTCTGCCGCTTGGTGACGCTGATGGTGACGTTTTCCTGACCGTTATAGCGGCTGAGGGTATCGAGCTCCTTCTGGGACTGAAAGACGTCGGCGATATCAGAAAGATGGATGATTTCGCCGGTGGAAAGGGTCAGCGGAAGGT
>CAZVAV010000342.1:0-2601 GCA_964625135.1 uncultured Oscillospiraceae bacterium
AATAATGTATCATATAATATATTTTGTGTCAATATAGTATTTATTTTTACATTAATTTCAAAATAATAGAGCTGTTTGTGAATATTTCATAGATAATCTACATGATATTCAGGGCAAAAGTCGATTGACTTGTATAAATCGCTTTGTTATATTATGTACAATAAAGTACAAAAATGAACCGGCAGAGAAAGGGGGTACAAGGCGGTCCGGTTCAATCGGATGCAAGGAAACGACAGAAAAGGGGGAAAACCATGATTCCGGAAACCGCAGTAAACGGCGCAACCTTGGATGCTTTTCTGGTTTATGTCTCGATGCTCGGCATTCTTCTGCTGATCGCCACCTGGCTTCGTCTCAAAATTCCCTTCCTCAAAAAGTACTACATTCCCGCGTCGCTGATCGCAGGCGTCATCGGTCTGATTCTCGGGCCGCACTTTGTCGGGTTGATCCCGGCGCACGTGACGGCCTGCTGGTCGGCTCTGTCGGGGCGATTGATCGTCATCGTCTTCGCGCCCATGCTGATGGGGCGCAGAACCCAGAGTGCCAAAACGCTCTTTAAGACGGCGGGGGGATCGATTATCTGGTCCTATGTTGCCACCTTCATGCAGTATGCCATCCCGCTGCTGCTCGGCGCGTTTCTCCTTACCCCGCTCTTTGGGGTCAACCCGCTCTTTGGCACCATCGTCGAACAGGGCTGGGCGGGCGGACACGGCACCGCGGGCGGCATGGCGCTGGTCTTTGAGGAGCTTGGATGGCTCGATGGTCAATCCCTTTCGGTTACCTCGGCCACCATCGGTCTGGTCTTCGGCGTGGTCGCGGGTATTGCGATGATCAACATCGGGGTGCGCAAGGGCTGGACCGCTATTTTGCAAAAATCGGCCGGTCTTACCAACACCGAGGATGAGCTTTTCACCGGAGATCGCCAGCCGGTTTGCAGCCGTGACGCGGTCAGCTCGAGTGTGATCAACTCCTATGCGTTTCACGGAGCCCTCATTTCGGTCGCGATCTTTATCGGCTGGATTCTCAACTTTATGCTCAAGAAATACCTGAATTTCTCGGTCTCGTGGTTTGTCACCGCCCTGTTTGGCGGCCTGCTGCTCAATCTGGTCATCGGAAGAACCCGCTGGGGCGAAGCGATCGATTCGGGGACGATGAACAACATTCAGGGGATTTCGCTCGAATTCCTAGTTGCGGGCGCCGTTGCCTCGGTCAATGTTCCGGTCGTGGTGGAGTATGCCATGCCGCTGCTGATCCAGCAGCTTGCCGCAATGGCCCTCATGCTCTTTCTCAATCTCTGGCTGGCTCGCCGGATATTCGGACAGTACTGGTTTGAAAACAGCATGGTGCTCTTTGGCACCTACTGCGGCGTGGCGGCCACCGGATTGCTGCTGCTGAAAACCTGCGATCCCAATATGAAGTCGGGAGCGGGCGAGGTGTTTGCGGCTCGCGCTCCCTTCTGCGGATGGGCGCTTGGCGGTGGTGTGCTGACCTCAATGACACCCGTGTGGGTGGTGCAGTATGGCGCGCTGAAGGTCGGTTTGGCTTATCTGATCGGCGCGGTGCTGTTTTCCATGCTCTTTCGGTTTGCCGGATGCTGGTATCCCGTTTCCAAGGCGAAGACCCCGCAGAGCAACTGAGTTTTACAAGAGAATGCTCTCAAGCAAATAAAACAACTGGTTTGAAAGGAAGGAATCATCATGGGAAAAAAGACGGAATTTCTTTATCTGAACGAGGAGGAAATGATTAAGGCCGGGGTGCTGGATTCGGCTCGCTGCGTTGAGGTGCTCGATGAAATGTTCAAGCTGCTTGGCAAGGGCGATTACCTTATGGGCGGACCGAAGATGAATGAACATGGGATCAAGGTTTGCTTCCCCGCCAAAACCGAATTTCCCAATATGCCGGTTGCCGGGCCGGATCGCCGATTCATGGCGATGGTCGGCTATCTCGGCGGACGGTTTAACATCTGCGGCGAAAAATGGTACGGCTCAAACATCGTCAATCCCTCCCGTGGGCTTCCGCGCTCGGTGCTGATGGTGATGCTCAACGATCCCGATACCTGCGAGCCGGTCGCGCTGATGTCCGGCAACCTGATCAGCGCGGTGCGTACCGGCTCGGTTCCGGGCGTGGGCACCCGTTATCTGGCGCGCAAGAATGCCCGCGTCTGCGCCGTTGTCGGAGCCGGTCCGGTCAACAAGGCGTGCTTCCAGGGGATTCGTGCCGAGGCAAAGACACTTGAGGAGATTGTTGTCTACGACCTCTTCCCTGAAAAGGCGCAGGCCTACATCGATTGGGCCGAAAAGGAGTTTGGCATCCGCGGACGGATTGCCGCGTCGCTCGAAGAGGCGGTGTGCGCCGGGGATATCATCAGCGTGGCCGCGTCTCGGCTCAAGCCGGTCGAGATGAAGAACGAGTGGTTTAAAAAGGGCTCGTTGCAGATTCTAACCGGCGCGGCGCTGATTGATGACGATTACTGGACCAACGTCAAGATCGTCTATGACAATCCCAAGATGCACGCCGCCTATATCGAGGAGGCACACGCTTCGAAGAATCCCGACGCTGCCTACACGGGGATGATCGCGGGGCAGGTGTATCGGCTGATCGATC
>CAZVAV010000343.1:0-2597 GCA_964625135.1 uncultured Oscillospiraceae bacterium
TTTTCAAAATTTTCGCAGAATTTACCCGAAGAAATCCCCGCTTCCCTGCATTGCATATCGGCGTACTCTGCGCTAGAATAAAGAATAACAGGAAATACAGCCCGTTTCAAAACAAGGAGGATCAACCGATGTGTGAAACAAAGCTTCTGCGCGAACAGCTTGCGAACGGTGTGTTCGATGCCGAATTTGCCGTACTTTACGGCGCTGCCACGGCGGTCGAGGAATGCCGGGCACGCTGGCTTTCGGTCATCAACGGCTATGAAAGGGAGTTTGGCTCGGCCGACGCGATGTCCCTTTTCTCGGCGCCCGGCCGCTCGGAGCTGGGCGGGAATCACACCGACCATCAGCGTGGGCGGGTGCTGGCCACCTCGATCAATCTTGATGTCATCGCCGCCGTCGTCCCCAACGGAAGCGGGATGATCCGCATCCTCTCCGAGGGCTTTCCCATTGATGTGGTCGAGCTTGCCGGGATCGACCCGAGGCCGGAGGAAACGGGGCGTTCGTCTTCGCTGATCCGGGGCATCGCGGCGAAATTCCTTTCGATGGGATATCCGGTGACCGGCTTTGACGCCTACACGACCTCAAATGTCCTTAAGGGGAGCGGGCTTTCCTCGTCGGCTGCCTTTGAGGTGCTGGTCGGAACCATCCTCAACGGCCTGTTCGCCCAAGGCGCGGTCGACCCGGTGACCATCGCCCGGATCGGCCAGTATGCCGAGAACGTCTATTTTGGCAAGCCCTGCGGGCTTGAGGATCAGATGGCGTCGTCGGTGGGCGGGGTTATCGCCATTGATTTTGCCGAGCAGGATAAGCCGGTCATCGAGCGGGTCGACTTCGACCTCGCCTCCTGCGGCTATACCCTGTGTATCATCGATTCGGGGGCCGATCACGCCGACCTGACCGACGAATACGCGGCTATCCCCCGGGAGCTTGCGGCGGTCTGCGGCTGCTTTGGCAAGCAGGTGCTGCGCGAGGTTCCCGAGGAGCAGTTCTTTGCCGCCCTGCCCCGGGTGCGAGCCGCCGCCGGAGACCGCGCCGTTCTGCGGGCGATTCACATCTATGAGGACAACCACCGGGTTTCCCAGCAGACCGAGGCGCTCTCACGCGGCGATTTGCCCCGTTTCCTCCGGCTGGTCAACGAGTCGGGGCTTTCGTCTTGGACGCAGCTGCAAAATGTCTCGCCGACCGGGGCCACGCTGCATCAGGAGGTCGCTCTCGGGCTGACCCTTGCCCGCCGTCTCCTCGATGGAACGGGAGCCTGCCGGGTGCATGGCGGCGGCTTTGCCGGAACACTACAGGCGTACGTGCCCAACGAACGGCTTGACGATTTTGTCGCCGGGATTGAGGCCGTACTTGGTGTCGGCAGCTGTCACAGGATGAGCATCCGCCCGCGCGGCGGTGTGCAGTTGAGATAAGGAGGTAACAAAAATGGCAGAGCTTCGATGGAATCCCGTCCTGCGGGATTGGACAATGGTGGCGAGCAACCGGCAGTCCCGTCCGCAGATGCCCAAGAATTGGTGCCCCTTCTGCGCGGGAAGCGGAAAAGTTCCCGAGCATTTTGACGTCTACCGCTACCCCAACGATTTTCCGGCGCTGCGCGTTGACCCGCCCGAGCCGGACGAGGTGGCGAACGGCTCGCTGTTTTTAACCGCTCCCTGCTATGGGCGCTGCGAGGTGCTGCTCTATTCCCCCGAGCACAACGGCACGGTGGGCGGGCTTGGCGACGCGCATGTGCATCGGCTCGCCCGGATGTGGCGCGAGGTCTATGACGACATGAAGGCCGACCCAAAGATCAAGTACTGCTACCTCTTTGAAAACCGGGGCGCGGTGGTCGGGGTGACGATGCCCCATCCGCACGGGCAGGCTTACGGCTACCCCTTTCTCCCCAGCAGAATCGAACGGGAGATCGACTCGGCGCGGGACTATCTCGCCGAGCGGGGACACTGCCTCTTCTGCGATCTGCTCGAGGAGGAGCTGCAAGACGGGCGGCGGATCGTCTTTGCCAATCGGCATTTTACCGTCTATCAGCCGTTTTATTCCCCGCTGACCTATGGGGCGAATCTGATCGCCAACCGGCATGTCTCGAGCATCGGGGAGATGACCGGGGAGGAGCTCGACGCCCTCGGCGAGACGGTGCGCGCCGTCGTCGGGATGTACGACAGCCTTTTTGACATGCCCTTTCCTTATATGATGTGTATGCACAACGAGCCGGTCAATTCAGAGCTGACGGGGCTTTCGGAGGCGTGCCACTTTTATATTGAGTTTATCCCGCCGATGCGCGGCGCGGATCGGCAGCAGTTTTTCGCCTCGTCCGAGACGGGAGCGGGGGCATGGTGCAACCCCAACTGCCCGGAGGAAAAGGTTCCGGAGCTGCGTGCCGCGTATGAGAAGTACCAAAGCAAGCGATAATGAAAAACGATTTGATTTCAGGGAGGTACTGCGATGAAAACAATTCTGGTCGCGGGCGGCGCGGGCTATATCGGAAGCCACATGGTCGCTCTGCTGCACGAGCGGGGCTACGAGGTGGTGGTGGTTGACAACCTCTGCACCGGACACCGCGCGGCGGTCACCGCCGGAGCCCTCTGCGTGGGGGATGTGCG
>CAZVAV010000344.1:0-2591 GCA_964625135.1 uncultured Oscillospiraceae bacterium
GCTCTTCCTTTCCGTTTACAAAATAAGATGGGGATGCGGTGGGACTTATTCAAACGCTCTGGAGGCCTTGAGAAACTGCTCGGCGCTGACATGATCTCCGAGCTCCTCGTAGGTCTTGGAAAGCATCCGACAGAGAATCATATTGTCCGGATGCCGGGCGAGCTCCTTTTTGAGCCGGTCAAGCGCCTCGCCGTACCGGCGCTCGTCGATTAGCTGCGAAATTTCCTCGCCGTCCGCCCGGCGCTCCTGCGCTTCGGCGGCAAGCTGTCCGAGCACTGCCTTGAGCCGCTCGGCCGTAAAGGGTTTTTGAAGATAAGCGATCGAGCCGAGCTGGGTACACTCAACCGCGTTTTTCACGGTGGGATAGGCTGTGATGATAATGACCGGAGTGGGGATTCCCATTGCCCGGATGCGGCGAAGCACCTCGGTTCCGCTTAGCTCCGGCAGCTTGATATCGAGAAACACCAGGCTGTAGCTATTGCGGCAGATTTTTTCATAGCCCTCCAGCCCGTTTGCGGCGGTATCGACCTCATAGCCCTCCAGCGCAAGACATTTGGTCAGCAGGAGCCGGATGTTTTTGGTATCGTCAACGACAAGCACCCGTTTCAAGCAGCTCGCCTCCCTTCTGGTAGATCGGCAGGGTAAAAAGAAAACGGCTGCCCTTTTGCGGGTTGCTTTCGCACCAGATTTTCCCCCCGTGGGCGGTGATGATCGCGCGAGCCACCGCGAGGCCAAGGCCGCTGCCCCGCATCTCAAGATCATAGTTTGAGACCTGCACATATTTATCGAAAATTTTCTCGAGATATTCCTCCGGAATCCCGGTTCCGGTATCGGACACGACAACGGTCACAAACTGCGGGCTGCCTCCAAACGCGGAGACGGTGATCGAATCCCCCGCCCCGGTGTATTTGACCGCGTTGGAAAGCAGATTGTTCATCACCCAGGTCAGCTTTGAAACGTCCGCCCGCACCTTGCCAAGCTCCTCGGGCACCCGTTGGGAGATGCTCACCCCGTTGCGCTCGGCTGCAAATGCGAACTGCTGAATGCACGCCGAAAAAATTTCGGGGAGCGAGCAGCATTCAAACTGATAGACGTTTTCAACCGATTCGATGCGGGAAAGCTCCAGCAGATCGGTAACAAGGCTGCAGAGCCTTTGGCCATCCTCCCGCAGCGCCTCAAAGACCTCCTTTTGTTCCTCGGTCATGCTGCCGAGCGCGCCGCTTGACAGCAGATCGATGCCAATGACCATCGAGGTCAGCGGGGTCTTAAACTCATGGGAGATGGTGGCAATAAAATCAGAGCGCTTTCGGTCAAGATCCTTAAGCGCGGTGATATCATAGAGAACGATGATGACCGCGTCGGAGGCGGTATCCTCGTGCGCGAGGGGGGTGATCATCGCGTTATAAAACTTTGCGTCCTCCCCCGACCCGAGCTGGATCACCCGCTCGGTGTAAACCCTTGAGCGGTAGGGAACGGCGGCAAAGGCGGAAAGCCCGCTTTGCGCGACGACCTCCTGAAAATGTCCGCCCCGCACCTCCTCCATCTCGACCGAAAAAAGCCGGTCAAAGGATTGGTTGGTCAGGGTGATGCAGAAGCTTCCGTCGAGAATTGCCATGGGCTCGGTGATGCTTCGGACAATTGCGAGGGTTCGGTTGCGCTCGGCCAGCAGCTGCCCCATGGTGCTGCGTTCAAATTCCTGAAGGCGCTGGGTCATGTTGTTGAACTCCTGTGCCAGTGCGCCGAGCTCATCGGGAGCCTGAACTCTGGTCTTTCGACCCATATTTCCCTGCCTGACCGCCTTGAGATTCTGGGTGATCTCATAGATCGGGCGAAACAGCTTATCGGTATAGATTCGGGCGGTAATATAAGCAATGATCACGGCTGCCAAAAAGGTTCCGAACAGCAGCGCGGCGGCGCGGCGCACCATATCGCTGGCATCCTGCTTATGAGCGAAAAGCGCGACCTCGTTCGAGCTTCGCAGCGAATCGATCAAGCGCTCGACCTCTTGGATTGTGGGAACCATCTTCTGGCGGTAGTAGACATCAGCCGGGTCGGTTTCCATCGCCAGATACTCGGAAAGCATCAGACAGAAGTCCTCGTAGGCGGTCATAATTCCCGCGATGAGCGCCATCTCCTGCGGAATGATGATGGTGCCGTACTCCGTCTCGCCTGCGGCCTTGAATTTTCCGCTTTGCTCGGAAAACGCGGCCGAAACCGCTTCCCCGTCCCGCGTGTGTAAATATTCGAGCAGCAGTGCTTTTTGGGTATACAACGCCTCATCCATCTGCCGAAGCCTCTGGATGCTGTTGTAATTGGTGATGATCAGGTTATCGACTGCCCGGCTGATCCGAAACACGTTGTAGAGGGAGTAAAGCCCCAGCAGGGCAATCAGCAGAACCAGGCTCCCACAGAGCAGCGAAACCTTTCCCTTGAGCGATTGAATCATACTTGGGAGCTCCTCTCCGCTCGAATGAGCACCCTTTCTTTGTGCAAAGTATAACGGTTTTCTTCCCGACCTTCAATGAAAGATATGTTTCGTAAAGCATTGAAACCAAAAGATAGCAAGAGATATTCAGAGTTGTTTCGGAAAT
>CAZVAV010000345.1:0-2573 GCA_964625135.1 uncultured Oscillospiraceae bacterium
ACCTGCTGGCCTATAAGGTACTGGAGGTGACCGAGTCGTGAGCTGCTGCTTTGAAAACACCCTGCACTACTCCTCTCCCGCGAACGGCGGCCGCGGGGTCGTCCGAATCGGCATGATGATGCCGGAAAGCGTCGAACTTTTTGTCTGCCCCTTTGCCTGCGGCCGACATGGTGCAATCAGTGCGATGAAGCAAGAGCTCAAGGGCAGGCTCTCTTATCTTTACATCAATCAAAGCGATGTCATCAACGGCTACGATGATCTGATACCGCCCGCTGTCGGGGAGTTGCTTGACGCGCTCCCTGTCCGTCCAAAGGTCGTCTTTGTCTTTGTGAGCTGTCTCGACGACCTGATTGGCACCGATCATGATGCGCTGCTCGAAACGCTTGGCGCACAGTACCCGGACGTCCGCTTTCGTATCGGCCATATGAACCCGATCTCGCAGGGCTCCGCCACCCCGCCGCCCGTTTCGATTCAAAACAATCTTTACAGCCTGCTCGAACCGTCCGACGGGGCCGACGACGGCGTCAATTGCATCGGAAATCTGGTGGAGGTCTCCCCACAAAGCGAACTGCATAAATTTTTGCACAGCCTCGGATATGGAAAGTTGCGTCATATTTCCCAGTACCAGACCTTCGATGGCTATCAGGAGATGGCGTCCAGCCGTCTAAATCTTGTTATCGCGCCGCCCGGAAGGCAGGCGGCCGGGCAGATGCGGGAAAAGCTGGGGATTCCCTTCCTTTTCCTTCCGGTCAGTTATCGCTTGACGGAAATTGAAGCGGGCTATCGCGACTTGGCCGCTTTCGCCGGGCAGTCTCCGGATTTTGACTTCGTCCCGCACCGGGACGCCGCGCTTCGAGCGATCGAGCGGGCCAAAGGCCGCGTGGGGGAAACACCGCTCATTGTGGATGCCTCCGCGTTTATCCGCCCCTTTGAAGCGGCCCGCGCGCTTCTGGAGTATGGCTTTCCTGTTATGCGGGTACAGGCGCAAGAGTGTATCCCCATCGACCAGGAGCATTGCGACTGGCTGCGCGAAACGCATCCGGAGGTGGAAATCATGCAGTCCCAGCATCACCGGGCAGTGCTGTTTGACAGGCGGATGCCCGGGAGCATCTCGGTGGGGGCGGACGGCGCATACCTGGCGGGTTCGCGGTATGCCGTCAACCTGTTCAGCGATGAGGGCCTGTTTGGCTATCACGGCGTGCAAACGCTGATGGAACTGCTTGAACACGCCCTCGATGCCCCCGTGGACCTCGAACAGATGATTCATGAATACGGATTGGTGGTGTAGCATGGCGGCCTTATCCATTTTTTTGCCCCCGTTTTCCCCCGACTATTCCGGAGTTTCGTCTGTGCTCTTCGACCTTAAAACGGTTACGGCCATGCACGACGCCTCGGGCTGTACCGGAAACTACACCGGCTACGACGAGCCGCGTTGGTACGGCTCCCACTCTCCGATCTTTTGCTCCGGCCTGCGTGAGATCGATGCGATCCTTGGAGACGATGAGAAGCTGATTCAAAAGATGATTGCCGCGGCCAACGATCTCCATCCTGATCTGATGGCGCTGGTTGGAAGCCCTGTGCCGATGGTCATTGGCAGCGACCTCGTCGGCATCGCCGCCGAACTCGAAGCGCGCACCGGAATCCCGAGCTTCGGTTTTGATACGACCGGCACCGAATATTACGACAAGGGCGCGGCGGCCGCGGCCATCGCACTGCTTCATCGCTTTACCGATCCCGCCGAGCCGATTCCCGGCGCCGTCAATATCGTCGGCGCGACCCCGCTGGATTTCGGAACGGGAGAGTCCCTCGACGATCTCAGGGCTTTTCTTTTTGAAAATGAGATTGCGGTGACCGCCTGCCTTTCAATGGGATACACCCTCGACGATCTCAAACGCGCGTCCTCTGCCGGGATCAACCTCGCCGTCTCGAGAACCGGCCTGCTGATTGCCGATTTTATGGAGCAGCGGTACGGCATTCCCTATCTCTGCGGCCTTCCGTTCGGCGACACGGCCAGCCGGGAATATCTTGATGCACTGCAAGCGGTTAGGCAAAGCCGCCGCTCCCGAATTCTCAAAGGGGAAGCCTGCGAAGATGCGGAAATGCTTATTTTAGGAGAACAGGTACAGGCAAACGCCATCCGGCTGGCACTTTCCCGGGAATGCGGGATACGGCGGATCGCGGTCGGCTGCCTGTTTGGCATCGAACCCCGATTGGCTCTGCCGCAGGACAGGGATCTTCCCAATGAGCGGGGGATCATGGATGAGATGCGGAAGGACCGTTACCATACGATAATCGCCGACCCTTTTTTACAGAAGCTGCTTCCCCATGACACGAAAAAACGCTTCCTGCCGAATCCCCATTATGCCGTCTCCAGCAAGCTGGGCGGCGAACCGTCCCGTATGGTTTCCCGCCGTTTCAATCAATGGATCAAAGAAAGAAGGTAATGTCAATGCACTTGAATAAGCAATTCTTCTGCGGCCTTTTGGCCGCCAGCCTCTGCCTTGGAGCGCTCGCCGGCTGCGCGGCCCCCTCGTCGGCGCCTGCCCCGGAAAGCGAGCCTTCGTCTTCGGCTA
>CAZVAV010000346.1:0-2570 GCA_964625135.1 uncultured Oscillospiraceae bacterium
TTCCATCTCATGCTCCGGCTTGAGCTCGACGTGATGCGGCCAGCCGTGGCAAGCGACGGCGCGGATCAAGCGTTCATCGATTTTAGCGTCGCGCATGAGCTGCTGCACCCGCACGCAGTGCTCCTCGGGAAATTGTTCAAAGTCGAGGTCGTGCAGCAGGCCGACCCGGCTCCAGAACTCGGCCTCGTCGCCGTAGCCAAGCTCGTTTGCAAAGTAGCGCATCACCCCTTCGAGCACCAGCCCGTGGTGAAGATGAAACGGCTCCTTGTTATAGGTGGTGAGCAGCGTCCATGCTTGCTCGCGGGAAATCAGTTCGGCCATTTTGTTTTCCTCCTGCGGTCAAGATTTTGTTGTATTTATTGTAAACCGATGAAAGAGGCTTGTCAATCATCGACTATCATAGTGAATTGCTATGAAATTGAAACGACGCTCTTGACTTTCACAATTGCAAAGTCCATAATAGGGCTGAACAGAAATAGAAACGGGGGAATCAGGATGAAACCGATTGTCAAAAGCATTACCGAGCTGGTAGGGAACACCCCTCTGCTCGAATTGAGCAATTACGAAAAGAAGTATGCGCTCGAAGCGCGTGTGGTTGCCAAGGTCGAATTTTTTAATCCCGGCGGCAGTGCCAAGGATCGGGTTGGTCTCGCTCTCGTCGAGGATGCCGAGCGCAGGGGGCTGCTCAAGCCGGGCTCGACCATTGTCGAGCCGACGAGTGGAAACACCGGCGTTGGGCTTGCGATGACAGCGGTCGCCCGCGGCTACCGTGTGATTCTGACCATGCCCGATACGATGAGTGTTGAGCGCAGGGCGCTGCTTGCCGCCTACGGTGCAGAGCTGATTCTCACCGACGGCAGCAGGGGGATGCCCGGCGCGGTCGAAAAGGCGAACGAGCTTCTTGCCTCGATTCCCGGCAGCTTTATGCCCGGCCAGTTCGACAATCCTGCCAATCCCGATGCTCATTACCGCACCACCGGCCCCGAAATCTGGCGCGACACCGAGGGAAAGGTCGATCTCTTTGTTGCGACGGCGGGCACCGGCGGCACGGTGAGCGGCACCGGCCGCTATCTCAAGGAGCAAAACCCCAACGTGCGCGTGGTGGCGATCGAGCCGTCCGCTTCCCCTGTCCTTTCTGGCGGAAAGCCCGGCCCGCATAAGATTCAGGGGATCGGCGCGGGCTTTGTTCCGGCGGTATTTGATCGGGCGGTCTGCGACGAGATTTTGCAGGTCAGCGATGAGGACGCCCTCGCCACCGGGCGGGAGCTGGTTCGCACCGAGGGACTGCTGGTCGGAGTATCGTCCGGCGCGGCGCTGGTGGCGGCAAAGCAGCTCGCCCTGCGTCCCGAAAACAAAGGCAAGCTGATCGTTGTGCTGCTGCCCGATACCGGAGAGCGTTACCTTTCCGGCCCGATGTTCCAGTAAAGAGAAGGCTAAACCGGGGCCGCTTGGTACCATTTCGTACCAAGCGGCCCCGGTGGCGGTTATCTCTATTTCTTCATTCGATAATTGGTCAGCAGAACCCCTTTTCGCTCGATCTGCTGCTTACGTGGCGGGAGAGAAAAGCTCGGGCAGCCGCCGGGAGAGAAAATCGGCAAAGAAGGTGATTGCGAGCAGGTCGGCGCAGCCGCCGGGGCTGATCCCTTCTACAATCAGAAGCTGGTCAAGCTCATGAACCTCTCTCAGGTCGGGCAGCTCCTCGCGAAGCAGCCGCCGGGCATGCTGTCGCAGCGCAAGAAGCGAGGGCTTCCCCTTGCGCATCGCCACATTGGTATCCTCGGTTTCGGCAATGAGGTGCAGCAGCGCGGCCACGCCGGCCTCGTTGACCGAAGTCCCTTGCTCCAGCAGCGCCCGGAAGGCGGGCAGGGCGTTTTGCCGCACCTGCAAAAATCCTCCGGCCGCCTCTCCTCTCGCTCCGGTCATCCCAAACCGCCGGTAGGGCACCGCGCCGTCCCCGCCTTGTGAAAAGTCCCCGAGCGCGCAGCGGGCGAGGGCAGCCGCCTGTTCAAACAGCAGCGTCTCGTCATAGCCTCCCGTACGGATCACTGTTCTTCCCGCGGCGGCGCAGAGCAGGCCAAGCGAAAAAATAGCCCCCTTGTGGGTGTTCACGCCATTGCTCGCGGCAAGCATCTCCCCCTCGGCGCGCAGCCCCTCCGCCCGCAAAAGAGGAAAAAGCTCCGCCTCATGCAGCGCGGGATTTTCCCAGCCGAGTGCGGCGCAGCGGGCAAAATAGGGCTGTAGCGCACAGCCGCTGTCAACAAAGGTAAAGAAGTCCATATCGCTGTGCGCGCCGTTATTGAAGCGGTCGACCAGCCCCGGCTTCGGGCTGACCGCAACCTCATAGAGCAGCGCCCGCAGCGCCTGCTGCCCGACCGCACGGGTCACCAGCGCTTTGTACCATTCCAGCAGCACCTGACGGGTATATTCCTGTAGCTCCTCGACCGTATGGCGGCGGCTGCGGGCACATTCAGCGGCTTTGTTGCCGCAGAGAAAGCAGCGGCGGGGGGGATGTCCCAGTTCTCCCCGCTCGAGCTTTCGCCCGTTTCCGCCCAGCACGTCGATGTCAAAGA
>CAZVAV010000347.1:0-2564 GCA_964625135.1 uncultured Oscillospiraceae bacterium
GATAGCTTGAATCGAACAGCCCCGCCGATTTTTCCGGCGGGGCTGTTCGACAGTTATGAAGAGTATGAAGAAACGGTAAATTCATCCTCAAAGCCTTGACGAATCCTACTGTTTTGATATAATAACAAACAGGAATATGTAATTTGCAAAATTACAAATGGGGGGATTTGATGTCTGGTATCTTTACCATCGCGGTGCATGCGCTGGTATACCTCAACCACAGGGGAGAAACGATATCGAGTGAGGAGCTGGCACAGAATATTTGCACCAACCCGGCACGGGTGCGCAAGGTAATGGCGATGCTTTCCCGCAACGGTCTGGTTAAGACCTATGCGGGCTCTCACGGAGGATATTGCTTTGTCCTTGCTCCCGAGTCGGTGACGCTGCGAAGCATCTGTGAGGCGGTGGGCGATCCGCCGGTACCGGCGGGGTGGCATTCGGGCGGGATCGATCTGCCCTGCCTGATCGCATCGGGGATGTCCGGCGTAATGGACGGGATTCGCACCGAGCTCAACGCCGCTTGCTATCAACGGCTTGCGGGAATTACCATCGCGGATATTGACCGCAGTATTTTTGGAGCAAAAGGAGGAGCTGTTAGCCCATGAGCTACTTTTTAACCTTCATCGAAGGGATGATTACCTTTATTTCCCCTTGCCTGCTGCCGGTTTTGCCGGTTTATCTTGGATTCTTTGCAGGGGGTGGGCCCGGAAAGAAAAATCAAACGCTGCGGGGTGCTCTGGGCTTTGTGCTTGGATTTACCATCGCCTTTACCCTGATGGGAGCGCTGGCGGGAGGGGTCGGTTCGGTTCTTGCTCGCTATAGCGGCCTGCTGGAAAAAGTGGGAGGAGCGATTATCCTGCTGTTTGGACTGAACTATCTGGGCGTGCTGTCGATCGGCTTTCTCAACCGGGTGACACGGCGGGAGGTCTCAGAGAAAAAGCCGGGGTTTTTCGCTTCCCTGCTCTTTGGCCTTGCTTTTTCAATTGGATGGACCCCGTGTGTCGGCGCTTTTCTGGGGTCGGCGCTTTTGATGGCATCCCAGCAGGGCTCGATGACGCAGGGCGTTTTGCTGATGCTGTTCTACTGCGCGGGGCTTGGAATTCCGTTTATTCTCGCGGCGCTCCTGATCGATCAACTGGAATCGACGCTGCGCTGGATCAAACGTCACTATCACGTCATCAATCTGATCTCAGGCGGCCTGCTTGTCGCCATGGGGATTCTGATGATGACCGGACTGCTTGGGCGCTGGTTTGCGCTTCTGGCATAGAAGGGAGCAATCATGAATAAAAAAACAATTTTTCTGGCGATCCTGATGGTGGCACTGCTCGGCTCGGCGCTGTTTTTCTACCGGACACTTGGCGCGGGGCTTCAGGGGAATGGCCCGACCGCCGTTGCACCGCCTGCCTCTTCTTCGTCCTCCGGCACGTCCGAGGAGGGTGATTCTGAACCGGAGGATCAGCGGGTAAAGATCCCGGAGGATCTTTCCTTCACCGATCGCGAAGGCAGCACGGTTACGGTGGCCGATTTTCGCGGCAAGCCGTTGGTCATCAATTTCTGGGCGAGCTGGTGCGGCTATTGCAGAATGGAAATGCCGGATTTCCAGACCGTTCACGGCGAGCTTGGGGATGAGGTGCAGTTTGTCATGCTCAATGCCACCGAACCGGCTCGCGGCGAAACGCGGGAGGCGGCGGAGCAGTTTTTTGAGAAGAATGGGCTGAACAGCCTGCCGCTTTATTTTGACGATCTCGACCGGCAGATGTCCTGGGCGTTTGGGGCGACTGGGCTTCCGATGACCTTCTTTATCGACAGCGAGGGCTATCTGGTTGCATACGAACCGGGAATGACCACCGCCGAGCGGCTGCGGGCGGGAATCGAAATGATTCGCAAGACCACCCCGGAGCCGATTCCTGAGAGTGACGGGGCGCTTGATGCATCCGCCGGGGAGGTTTTTAATCCGAGCTGGTGTACCATAGAGCCGATGTATCAGAAGATCGACGCCCAATCTGCCCAGAACATCATTTCCGAATTCGACCAAGGGGAGGAAGGGCTCGTTATTCTCGATGTCCGAACCGAGGAGGAATATCAGGAAAAGCATATACCGGGCGCGAAGCTGATTCCCCATGACCAGCTTGCCCAGCGGGCGGCGGAGGAGCTGCCCAATCAGCGGGCGGTGATTCTTGTCTATTGCCGTACCGGCAGGAGAAGTGAGGCGGCGGCCAAAACGCTGGTCGAGCTCGGGTACAACCACGTCTACGATTTTGGCGGAATTACCGACTGGCCGTATGAAACGATCGCGGGACAATAAGGAGAATCGGTGGGGGACGCTTGGATGCTCGTGGGAAACAGAACCGAAAAGCGGGTTTGGCGCTTGCGGCATCAAAAGCTCCATATACGAAAACGACACCCTGAATCGACTGAAAAAGGCGTAAAGGATGTCGTTTTGTGCATGGTTTTTCTTACAGGGCTCTTGCGCAACAGGCCATTGAAAAGCAAATTGGAGAGGGGGGACGGGCGATCTTCGCCCGTCCCCCCAGAGAGAAACAAAGGAAATTGAGAAAGTTTAG
>CAZVAV010000348.1:0-2554 GCA_964625135.1 uncultured Oscillospiraceae bacterium
CTCAAGCTCCCGGATCAGCTCCTGATCCTCCGACGCGGCGTCTCTCCACCGGTGGTAGCGCTCCATCACATTCATCGTCCGATCCCCCTTTACATTCTCTGCCTTCTATGATAATATTTTTCCCGGACTTCGTCAATGATCAGGCGGCATTTCCCGTCGCTTGATTATTTTTACGAAATCCCTTGCAATTTTACAAAAAAGCTGATAGAATATTGCTGTTGTCCTATATTGGAACTATCTTGAGGCATGGTAAGGAGGTGCAGACAGATGGCGAAATGCGATATCTGCGGTAAGGGCGTGACCTTTGGAATCAAGGTTTCTCACTCTCACAGAAGGTCCAACAGAGCGTGGAAACCCAATGTCAAGCGTGTAAAGGTAATCCAGAATGGTACCCCTTGTCACGTTTACGCCTGCACCCGCTGCTTGCGTTCCGGCAAGGTCACCCGCGCGATCTAATCGGCGGTTGGCGGTAAAATTTTCTTTGCATACGAAGAAGCTCGGTTTGTCGCCGGGCTTTTTTCGCATTTCGGAACAAAAGCTTTCTCGCGCGCAGCAAAGACGCTTCTGTTTGGGTCATTTTGCACCTGTCGAGAAATAATTTCACCAAAAAACGTCATTTTTCGCAAAAAATCTTGACATTGAAAAGTCAATTCCCTTATACTAAACAAGCCCCCGCAGGAAGGGGGTTTTTGTATGCCCTCTTAACAGGGAGCCCGCGCTACCTGTTCAGCGGGGAGGGCATCACCAAGAAAAAGGAGAGAAAACAATGATTACCAACGGCTTTATGTACGTCGCGCTCCTTCTGTTTCTGGCAGGCTGCCTGATCGCAACCCGGCACTACACACAGTGGAAGTTCTTTGAGTACGTCCCCCCCATCGTTCTTGTCTACGTTTTGAACATGGTGTTTTGCACAATGGGGATCTGGGATCTGGAGGCCACCGCCCCCGTATACGGGGCATTGAAAAACAATCTGCTATACGCAATGATTTTTCTGATGCTTCTCAGCTGCGATATCCGCAAGCTGGTTAAGCTCGGACCTAGGATGGCATCCGGCTTCTTCTGCGCTTCCTTCACCATCATGGTCGGCTTTGTTGTGGCCTTCGTGATGTTCAAGGGGGTTCTGGGCGCGGATTCCTGGGCGCCGCTGGCTGCTCTGTGCGCTTCCTGGATTGGCGGCTCGGGCAACATGGCCGCGGTTCAGGCCGCTTGGGAAATTCCCACCGGTGCTCTGGCTGCTCCTATGATCATCGATACGGTGGTCTATTCCGTGTGGATCGCCCTTCTGCTGGCAATGGTGTCCCTGGAGAAGAAATTCAATAAGTTTACCCGCGCCAACACCCAGGTGATAGACAACATCTCCGCATCGCTGGCCGAAGCAGTGGACGGCGAGAAGCATCCCGTGAACTTCCCCAACCTGATCTTCCTGCTGGGCTGTGGTCTTATGGCCTCCGCCCTGTGCCAGATGGCCGGTCAGTTTCTGGGCGCCAATGTCGGCTTCTTCGACAAGGGCTCCTACACCGTTATTCTGGTCACCCTAATCGGCTTGGTCTTTGCGTTGACCCCTCTGGGCAAGATGAGCGGCTCCTCCGAGCTCAACAGTCTGATGCTGTATACCGTCATCTCGCTGATGGCCTCCCGCGCGGGCATTCAGGATCTGCTCGAAGCGCCCATGTGGGTGGCGGCCGGTGCGGTGGTCATGGTAATCCATATTGTGCTCTACCTTCTGCTGGCTCGTCTGTTCCACTTTGACCTGTTCACCTGCGGCGTTGCCTCGCTGGCCAACATCGGCGGCACCGCCTCCGCCCCCATTCTTGCCGGCGCGTTTAATCCCGCTCTGATTCCCGCCGGTGTCCTCATGGGTCTGTTCGGCACCGTCACCGGTACCTTCCTAGGCATGATAACCGGTAATATTATGCGTCTTTTGGCGTAATAAAGAAAATTGGAGCTGCTATGGATATCAATCAGAACATTGAATATTTGCATGTCGGTCTGTCCGATGACATCCTGCGCCGAAAGCTTTACGGCGATTTCGAGGGCGCGATTCGGCTCATCGATCAGAAGCTGTCCAACGACAATGTCCCTCAGGCCTTCAAAAATTGCCTGATCGTCCAGCGGGAAATGATGCGCCGCCTACCCGACAACTATCCCTACACCAAGGCACAGGCGCTGGCGCGGGTTCGGGAGCACATCGCCGATTTCTCCGAGGCGGAGTTTGACGCGCTCGAGGCCGATGGCAAGATCGATTGGATCTATATCCAAGGCACACCTCACTACTTCGACCGCTTCTATGAAACGCTGGTTAAGACCAACAAGGCCTTTGCGGCGCGCACCGACGAGCACACCGTCATCTCGGACGGCTCCGGCAACGGCTCGGCGGGGGAGGATCCCTTGGATCGTGTCGCCCGTATCATGCGGGAGAACGGATGCTTCTCGAATCGCATCCGCGTGCGCACCACCGTTCGGATCAAGGATGAGGCGTTTGAAAAGGGGCAATTCTACCGTGTCCATATGCCCCTTCCCTGCGCCTGTGAGCAGCAAGGCTCAATCCGCATCG
>CAZVAV010000349.1:0-2532 GCA_964625135.1 uncultured Oscillospiraceae bacterium
CTTCCTTTTTGCATATTGGGAGGGAGCAGCATGCTAAAAATCGCCATTTGCGACGATGCCCTCGACGAGCGCGAGAACCTGAGCCGCTTTTTGACCGCTTATCTGACACAGAACGGATTTTCGTGCGAAATCGCCGCCTATTCGCAGGGCGAGCCACTGGCCGCCGATTACGCGGACGGCGACACGGGCTACGACCTGATTTTCCTTGACATTTTTATGGACGGAATTGACGGGATGCAAACCGCGAGGGAGATTCGGCGCAGCGACCCGAATGTCCCGATCATCTTTTTAACCACCAGCCCCGACTATGCCCTTGAGGGCTATGATGTGCGGGCGTACGGCTATCTGGTCAAGCCGCTGGATCAAATCCGCGCGGCGGCGATTTTGGAGCATTTTCTGTACGTCGAGTACGGCGGACGGCAAAAATCCCTTCTGGTGCGGGAGGGATCGTCCGGCGCGCGCATCGCGTACCGGGACATCGTCCTGATTGAAAGTCAGGCGCATCTGGCCTTGGTGCAAACCGTGCAGGGGGCGTCCCATCGAATCTACCGAAAGCTCGACGAAATCGAAAGGGAGCTTTCCGGCAGAGGGTTTCTGCGCTGCCACCAAAGCTTTTTGGTCAATTTGGCACAGATCGCGTCCGCGGAGAAGAATGCTTTCCAGATGAAGAACGGCGCATGGGCTCCGATTCGGCAGCGGGACGCAAAAAAGCTGCGGGACGCCTACTTCCACTATCTGCTGGAGCAGGCCGAGCTCACCAAATTATAGGGGGGAATCAACATGTACCAGCTTGGGGATGTGGCACGCAGTGTGGCAAGCCTTGCCTTTGGGCTGGTGGGCGTATGGATGGCTCATACCTTCTACCGTTCCCCCCGAAGCCGGACGCAGGTTTGGATCGCGTGGCTGCTGGGCTTTGGCTACTGCACCGTGGCAGCCTGGCTGATCGAGTATGTCGTGGGCTTTTCACCGAGCAGCCATGAGCATTTAAGCGATCTGATCGGCTTCGGCGCGATTTTCGTCTACCTCTACCTCTTTACCGAGATCCCGGTCGCGCAGCGGATTTTCACCTACTTTTTCATCGACAACAGCATGTACATTCTGGTGCTTCTCTCGCGGCTGGCCGCCCTGCTTTTGTCGGGGCTGCTGCCGCTTTCGCACGACGCGCTTTTTTTGACCCTCTTCACGCTGCTGACGGCAGGCTACCTTTTCCTGTTTGAGCGCAGGCTCAAGACCATGATTCTGCGAGCGCTTTCCGCCTTTCAAAATCAGCTCCCGGTGCTGACCGTCTATGCCTGTGTCAGCTATCTGGCCATGCTCGCGCTCATCGATCCGTGGGCGCCGCTCGAGCGCCCGAGCGCGGAGAAGGCTTTTGCCCTGCTCCTTCTCTGCTGCGCGGCCTCGTGCGGTTATCTGCTGGCCTTTTCGCTGATGCACGCGGTACGCCGCGCACAGGCCGCCGATCTGGAAAGCCGCCAGCTCTCCGCCCAGCTCGCCCTTTCCCAGCAGTACTACCGAGCGCTGGTCGACAGCATCGAGCAGGAGCGGGAGCTGCGGCATGATTTCTCTCACCATCTCCGGGTGCTGAAATTAATGCTGGCGCAGAGCCGCTTCGATGATCTGGGAAAATACCTCTCCGGGCTGATCGGCCACGGCGAGGCAACTCCCCCCGCCCGCTACTGCGCCTGCTATGCGGCCAACGTGCTGCTCGATCACTATTCCCGGCAGGCGCAAGAACACGGCATCGCCTTTTGCTGTGACGCGGCAATTCCCGAATGGGAGGCGGAGGAAAGCGCCCAGCTTTGCATCGTGCTGGGGAATCTGCTGCAAAACGCGCTGGAGGGCTGCCTGCGCCTCCATGAGGAGCAGCCGCGTGAAATTTCGCTGCTGGCCCGGGTGGTGAACGACAATTTGACCATTGAGGTAACAAACAGCTTTGACGGAATCCTGACACAGGAGGACGGAAAAATTCTAACCCGCAAAAAGGAGCAGGGGCACGGCCTGGGTCTTTCGAGCGTGGCCGGCGTGGCCGAAAGCCGTCACGGCTTCTTCTGCACCTCCCATGACGACAAGCAATTTACCGCGCGTGTGGTGCTGCGGCTGCCCGAGCGGCTGTTCACGCAGTGTTGAATTTGACAAGATATCGTTAAATTTGATAAAAAAATCATCGTTTGTGTAATTTTTGGCACGTTTCCTTCGGTTCTGTTATGATGATCGTAATAATCGGCCAAAGGAGGAAGGGCGTATGGAGAGCAAGGAGCTTTCCCCACCTCAGGCGACGGGCGTAATTGGAATCACCGACGACGGCTTCCCCATCGTGACGGGCGAGCACTCCTGCGCCTACTGGCAGCCGGGAGCGGGAGGATTATACGAGACACAGGAGTGCTGGTATTGCCGCTATGCGGATTTTCGCAAGACCTCTCAGATTACGCTGCAAAAAAGCATCTGCCGAAATCCCCGATGCAGATTGACGCCTGCCGACAGAATTCCAGACAAAGCAAAAAACGAAGGATCAGATCGCTATGGATGAAGGAG
>CAZVAV010000350.1:0-2524 GCA_964625135.1 uncultured Oscillospiraceae bacterium
GGCGAAAACCAGCGCGCCGGCGTAGGGCTGCCGCTCGTAGACATGCATCCGGGTCACCCGCTCGTAGACCTCCTGAATGGTGGGCATCTCCGAGAAGTCGAGCATCGGATCAACGCCGTGACAGTACATGTTCATGGCAAGGGTGATGATATCGACGTTGCCGGTTCGCTCCCCGTTGCCGAAGAGGGTTCCTTCGATCCGGTCGGCTCCGGCCAGCAGTCCGAGCTCGGCGTCAGCCACACCGGTGCCACGGTCATTGTGGGGGTGCAGCGATACCTGCACATGCTCTCGGCAGTGGAGATGATCGCTCATGTACTCGATCTGGCTTGCGTAGACATGCGGCAGGCTCATTTCAACGGTGGCAGGCAGGTTGATGATGACCGGGCGCTCGGCGGTTGGCTCCCAGATGTCGATGACCGCATTGCAGACATCGAGAGCAAAGTCGATTTCGGTGCCGGTAAAGCTCTCGGGCGAGTACTCGAAGCGGAAGTTTCCGGGGGTGCTTTCGGCCAGCTCCTTGAGCATCTGGGCGCCCTCGACCGCAATGGCTCTGATTTCGCTCATCGGCTTGCGGAATACCTGCTCGCGCTGCGCCCGGGAGGTGGAGTTGTAAAGGTGAACCACCGCGTTTTTACAGCCCTCAAGGGCGGCAAAGGTCTTTTCGATGATATGCCGCCGCGATTGGGTCAGCACCTGCACCGTGACATCATCGGGAATTCGGTTTTGCTCGATCAGCGTGCGCAAAAACTCATACTCGGTTTCGGAAGCGGCGGGAAAGCCGACCTCAATTTCCCGAAAGCCGACCGCAACCAGCAGATCAAAGAATTCGAGCTTTTCTTCGAGGCTCATCGGAACAATGAGCGCCTGATTGCCGTCGCGCAGATCGACGCTGCACCAGACGGGGGCCTGATCAATGTATTCCTTTTGCACCCAGCGGTTGGACTCGCAGGGGGGCATAAAATAACCTCTTTGATATTTTTGATGATTTTTCATGGCGAATTCTCCCTTTCATACAGTTGTCTGCGCGTTTTGGACAAACAAAAAATCCTTCGTCTTTCTGTTTTGAAAGACGAAGGATGATCAAATCCCACGCGGTACCACTTTCCTTCACGCTGCGGCGTGCTCTCGTCAGATACGGGGTCAAATACCCGATATCCTGCCCTCTGCTAACGGTGGGGCTCCGTCCGCGTCTACTCGGCCAAATCGACCTTTCGGGCGGCTGCTTGGAGGTGAGTTCAGAATTCTGTCCGGCACCGTCTCGCATCGACCGACGGCTTTCTGTGGGCTCGGGCAGCCTCGTACTATTCCTCTTCATCGCATTTTGGAATATTGATATGATCATAACCAAATATGGCAAGCTTGTCAACTGATTTTAGACAAAAATCCCTCTAAACTTTTTTCGTTTAGTAACTGGAAAAAATTACATTGCTCTTTTGCGCTGATTATATTATAATATTAACCAAATATGGAATTCGCTGACCTTTTTACCGTCAGGCAAAAAGTACGCAAAAGAAAGCAGAGGGATACCATGAAATTTATAACTAAGATGATGCTGCCCGCGCTTTGCGCAATGCTGCTGTTTTCCGCAATGGGATGCAGCTCAGGTTCTTCCTCGGCAGCGCCGTCCTCAGCGCCCCTGCCCAGCAACAAGGACACAAACCTGCTGGATCGCGCTTCTAAGCTGCTTCAGGCCGAGGGGCGTGAGTACGACAAGGTTTATACCGCCGCAATGAATGAGACGCTGACCTGCAGCTTCTTTGATTTTACGATTACCTCGGCTGAGACGCAATCGCAGTTGGGGGAATATACGCCCCAGCAGGACGGCTATCAGTTTCTGGTAACCGAGGTGACGGTCAAGAACATTACCAAGGAGGCCATTCCAGTCGGCAACTACGACTTCTATGTTCTTTGGAATGGTGGACAGGATGCTTCCTACACCGCGTTCCTCGATGATATGTATCCCGATGACATTTCTCTTGAGCCGGGCAAGACACTGAGCGGGAAGCTGGTGTTTGAGATTCCGGTCGACGCTGCGGATGTAATGATCGGTTATGATGAGGTTTGGGATGATGAGTTTGTGGGCAGCAGCTACATGATCGGACTGCAAATGAAATAAGCTTGACCCAAAAGGCGGTGGAGGCAGAGGCCCTCGCCGCCTTTTTCAATCAAAGATAATTTCCAATAATTGTATTTACAATGCGGCGGCGAAGGAGAAGAAGCCGGGTAAAAGCCTTCCCAAATTCAGTGAAATTTGACAAGGGTTTGGAGTTTTCAGAAAGCCCCTGGAAAGGATGAACGAAAATGAGGCGGTTTCATGCTGATACCGAGCGAGAGGAGGCCTATTATGTAGGCCTGATGAATTCGGTGGGCTACCGAAACAAGGATCTGGACAAGCCGACGATCGGAATCGTCAATTCATGGAATGACGTCAACCCCGGCCATAAACCGTTAAGGGAGCTGGCACAGTATGTCCGTGAAGGAATTTGGGCGGCGGGGGGAGCTCCGGCTGAATTCAATGTCCCCG
>CAZVAV010000351.1:0-2510 GCA_964625135.1 uncultured Oscillospiraceae bacterium
TCGACCATGGCCATGTGCTTGATCAGCAGCAGCACCTTGTTGGAATAGCCCCACTCGTTGTCGTACCAGCTCACCAGCTTGACGAAGGTATCGGTCAGGCAGATCGAGGCGTCGGCATCAAAGATGGAGGTATGCGCGTCTCCGAGAAAGTCGGAGGAGACGACCTCGTCCTCGGTGTAGCTAAGGATGCCCTTGAGCTCGCCCTCGGCCGCCTTGCGGATGACGGCGCAGATTTCCTCCTTGGTGGCAGGCTTCGCGAGATTCGCGGTGAGATCAACCACCGAAACGTCGAGGGTCGGCACACGGAAGGCCATGCCGGTCAGCTTGCCGTTGAGCTCGGGAATCACCTTGCCAACCGCCTTGGCAGCGCCGGTTGAGGAGGGGATGATGTTGCCCGCAGCCGCTCTGCCGCCGCGCCAGTCCTTTTTGGAGGGGCCGTCAACCGTCTTTTGGGTTGCGGTGGTCGAATGGACGGTGGTCATCAGGCCTTCGACGATGCCGAAGTTGTCGTTGATCACCTTTGCCAGCGGAGCAAGGCAGTTGGTGGTACACGAGGCGTTGGACACGACCTTCATCTCGGAGGTGTAGGTGTCGTTGTTGACGCCCATGACAAACATCGGAGCGTCCGCAGAGGGAGCCGAGATCACGACCTTCTTTGCGCCGCCGACGAAGTGAGCCGAAGCCTTCTCCACGGTGGTAAAGACGCCGGTCGACTCGACGATATATTCAGCGCCGCAGGACTTCCAATCGATCTGGGTGGGGTCGGTGCAGGCGAAGAGGGTGATGGCCTTGCCGTTCACAACCAGCTTGCCGTCCTTGCACTCGATGGTTCCGTCAAAACGACCGTGCATCGTGTCGTACCGGAGCATATAAGCCATATACTCCAGATCGATGAAGGGATCATTGATGCCGAGCACATCATAAGTCTCGGGCTGTGCAACCGCGGCACGCAAAACCAGACGGCCGATCCGCCCAAAACCGTTGATACCAATTTTAATTCCCATTGGGTTTCCATCCTTTCAAGACGATCTCTTTTCATCTTTTACTTCGTACTTTATATCACAATCTGAAGGAAATAACAATAGTGGCACTTCATTTTGATGAATGGTGCACAATAAATTCCAAATATTACGGAAACGATTTTCACGTGATAACGGAAATCAACTAGCAAAAAAAGGAAGATGTCGAAATATGTCTGATTTTGTTGTTTTTAAGCGAAAAACATGGTACTATCATAACATCAGGACAAAGAAAATTTTGGAAGGCCATAGCCGTTGCGAACAGAGAAGGAGGATCGAAGATCATGCAGGATCATTGGCAGATGCTCTATGGGCTTTACCGTGATTCTCCCTGCCCGGTTTTGAGAGCCGATTCCGGACTTACGGTCCTATGGGCCAACCAGGCGGCAATTTCCCGCTATCCGGTGCTGTCTCTGCCGGGTGGATTATCGTTGCTTTTCTCGCGGGAGCAGCTGGAAGAGATCAAAAATTTCGCCGCGCCCAACGCCGCCCATACCATCGAGCTGGGTGGGATTACCAAGGTTGGATTTTGTTTTGCACCGGTCGGAAAAGAAGGATACTTCGTTTCAATCGGCCCTCTGGAGGAGGGCTGGGAACGTCCGGCGGATCAGTCGGCGGATTTTCTTGCCGCCACCATTACCAATCAGCTCAAATCTCCTCTTTCTAATATTTTTTCCAGCCTTTTTGCAATGGCTCGCCTGCCCGAAGCGGAGCCCGGAAGCCGTCTTTCGGAGCTGATCGAGCAGGTCAACCGCAACAGCTATCAAATGCTGCGCTTTTCACTTGATTTTAACGCCTATCTACAGGACACGCTGGGCAATCGGCGGTTTCATCCCGAGATGCTCGACCTTGGCGCGTTGCTGACCCAGCTTGGGGAAGCGGCCGGGATGCTGACGCGGGCGGTCAAAATTCCGCTGAGGCTCTCGCTGCCCGACGCCCCGGTTTATATTGAGGCCGACGAACGTCGTCTTTCCCACGCCCTTCTGCACATCATTTCCAATTGCTGTCGTTTTACGCAGGAGGAAAATGAAATCGAAATTTTACTGGAGACCAATTCGGGACACGCGAAGATCTCGATTTCAGACTGTGGCTCCGGCATTCCGGAGAAGCTGCTTGATCGGGTTTGCGATCCCTTCTTTTCTTATGATCCCGAGGGAATTCCCTACGGGGGAAGCGGCCTGGGGCTTTCGGTTGCGCGGCAGGTCGTGGCTCAGCACGGGGGCTCGTTTGCAATTACCTCTGCCGAGGGAAAGGGGACGACAGTGGCGATTGGTTTGCCGCTGGCCGAAACGGACAAGTTGATCCTCCGAAGCCCGGAGCCGGTGGTGGATTTGCTGCGTGACCGCTTTTCGCTTGTGCATATTATTCTCTCGGACAGCTGTGGGGTACCAAAGCCGTGACCTCGATTTTTTGCGCATACTCTTTTACATGCGCTTTTTGATCTTTTCCAGCGCGCCCTTTTCCAGCCGTGATACCTGCGCCTGACTGATG
>CAZVAV010000352.1:0-2503 GCA_964625135.1 uncultured Oscillospiraceae bacterium
GATAGAGGATCCCCGTTTCTCCAAGGCAGAGATGCGCCGTCAGAATGCTGATCTTCTGGAACAGGAAATTACAGCGTTTACGGAAGCCCGCACCATTCTCGAATGCGAAGCGACGCTCGATCGGTTTAACGTGCCGCACGGACGGATCAATACGATGGAGATGGTTTGCAATGATCCCCAAATCGCCGCGCGGGAGATGATTGTTGAGGTCGCGCATCCGATTGCCGGAAAATACCGAATGGCGGGAAACCCCATCAAATTCAGCGCGACTCCGACCACTGAATATTGTCCCGCACCCATGCTCGGCCAGCATAATCGAGAAATTTTTTCCTCCATGCTCGGTATGAGCGATGAACAGATTGAGGACGAGCTTGCGGAGCAAACCAAGCTTTTGATCAAAGCATAACAAAGAAACAATTTACGTCGCCGCCGCTCCCTTTTAAGGGGGCGGCGGCGACTGCATTCGCCCTATTTTTCGTCATATCCGTAACGTCAAAAGATTATATATAGGATAAAGTGTGGTGATGCCGATGGATGAGCGAACCGTCAGCCAGAACGAGAACTGCTCCCAGACCGCAAGCGAACAGACGGCGGATCAACAGACACAGAACAGCCAGCAGGGAACGCAGCAGGGGTCGGGGGCTACGGCAACCAACTGCAAATACGGCAGAAATGTCGTCGCTTATCCGCAGGATGTTGTTCTTGCCGCCACCAGCCTTGCCCTTGCGATAACCAAGGGGAGAAGCCAGTATGAAATTGAAACGCTAATCAATCTGTTTTCCTTGACAACCAACAACCTGCAGTCGATTCTCGCACAGATCCTGATTAACGAAAAGGTGCAAGATATTCTTGAGACGCCATTGTAATGATGCTTCGTTTTTTGTATTATAAAGGGGGAATCCAAATGAATGAGTGGAACAATCCATTGCCTCTTGACCCGGACAGCATCGTGAGAGCATGCTGTATGACGCCCCCGGCATGGCGGAAGAGTGCCGATTCTTCCGGACTTCAGCCGAAAAACGAACCGGGCGGCTGTCTGCCACAGCCCTATCCGCCGCCTGTGGCCGAGTGCCCTTGCGAGCAAAGCATCCGGATGATTTGCGGCGCTTATTGCGGGATCGACTGCTCGGAGCTTGGGGCGGCCATGCAATACATTTATCATGCGATGCGGTTTGAGGAATGTTCCTCGCAGGCGGCGGCTCAGCTGGTCGATATCGCGGTTTGCGAGATGCGTCATTTGCAGCTGCTCGGCCATCTGCTCTGCTCGCTGGGGAGCGCCCCAAAGTTTTATGCGCCGCGCCGTGCGGCACACGGCATGAAGGATTGCTGGTGGACGGCGCAACCACCCGCGATTTTTTATGCCGACCAGCTCAAAGACGCGCTGTGCGCCAATATTGAGTTGGAGAAAAGGGGGATCGACGGATACTGCCGGATGATCAAGCAGACGAATGACCCCGGCATTGTGCGGCTGTTTGAGCGTATCCTGCTCGACGAGGAGGAGCATCTCCGAATCTTTACCGCGCTTTTGCAGCGGTTTTGTGGATAAAATAACAAAGAAATTTTAAAAGAGCGGAAGGAAAAAGGGGGAGAGCGAAATGAAGATTCGTTGGTTGATTTCGGCTGTGGCGGCTTTTTCGTTGCTGGCCTATCTGGGCATCTGGGGCTATTCGCTGCTGTTTCAGGATAAAAGTGCGGGAGATCCGCTGATGCAGGCCCCTGCGGAAAGTCTGGCAGAGCCTCCTGCCGCGGTCAGAGGCAGAGCGGTGGATTCACAGGCGGAATCCTTGCCCGAGCTGGAAGAGGATCTGACCCGGAAGGTTGGATTTGAGCTTTCCGACACGGTGGTCGATCCGGGCGGCTTTCTCGTCCTTTCGGCCTACGGGGTAGAGCAGCCGGATCTGATCTTGGTCAACAATCCGTTTGGGGTGACGCTGCGGTTTTATCCGGTGGAGGATCATCTCGCGGCGCTGGTTCCAGTCAAATTCACCTACGAGCCGGGACGGTATCTGCTTTCGGCCGAGGGCGGAGGGTTTCAAGAGAGCTTTACCATTACGGTGCGCAAGAAGAGCTTTCCGACCCAGGAGCTGACCGTCGAGCAGGGGACGGTCGATTCCACCATCCAAAGCGATTCGGCCAATCAGGAGTATTTTTCCCGCGTGCAGCCGGTAAAATTCGAGGCGGTGGATCACCCGCTTTGGGAGGAGGCGTTTGTCCTGCCGGTTGACGGCACGCTGACCTCCGGCTTTGGGATGCAGCGAATTACCAACGGTGTGCCGGGCGATCGGCACGGCGGAATTGATCTCGCCGCGCAGACCGGGACGCCGGTTATGGCAACCAACACGGGCAAGGTGCTGTTTGCGGACTTTATCGCGCTGACCGGCAATACCGTCTGCATCGAGCACGGCATGGGGCTCAAGAGCTGGTACTATCATATGGATTCCCTTGACACAAAGACCGGGGAGATGGTCGAGCAGGGGCAAAAGCTCGGCGAGGTAGGTACTAC
>CAZVAV010000353.1:0-2498 GCA_964625135.1 uncultured Oscillospiraceae bacterium
AAGAGATCGAGCTGCGAAAGATCCATCAGCTCGGTGACGATGGGAAGCCCCGTCTCCCGCTTGGCCTCAAGCAGCAGCTCGATGCCGTCGGCGTGCAGCCCCTGAAAGGCATAAGGTGAGGTGCGGGGCTTAAACGCGCCGCCGCGCAGCAGCGTCGCCCCCGACGCCTTGACCCTGCGGGCAATTTCAAGCAGCTGCTCCCGCGATTCCACCGAGCAGGGCCCCGCGATGATCGGGCAGCTCCCGTCCCCGAAGGACGCCTCACCCACCGTCACAACGGTGTCGTCGGGATGAAACGCCCGGTTCGCCTCCTTGTACGGCTCAGAGATCCGCTTGACATCCTTGACAATGTCCAGCGCACGAATCAGCTCAATGTCCACCTTGGAGGTATCCCCCACCAGTCCAAGAATCGTCTGCATTTTCCCGACGGTCGGATGAATTTCCAGATGCAGGCTTTCCAGCCATGCGGTCAGATCGGCAAGTCTGCGGGGATCGGAATTTTCTTTTAGTACAACAACCATGGCGTTTCCCTCTCTTCTCAAATGTGATACAGCGTCCAGCTACAAATAAAAAGGGCTTCGCAGCATCCACTGCGAAGCCCTTACCTGTACGAAATTTCGCCTTTACGCGGCACAGGATAACGCTTTTCTATTTGCAGTGAACATCAAATAAGCCTTGCCATAAAAGTAAAAGGCAAAGCTAAAGTAAAAGTAATATTCACTTGCAAACAGCTTGTGATTCATCGTTCTCGTTCTCCTGACCGACCGGCTTTTTGCCGCGATCCAGTGTTTTTGTGTTTTTATGATTATACCACAGCTCGAATCGGCTGACTACCGTAATTTAAACCATTGCTTTTTCCACCGGACAACTACTTTTTGGCAATTAGAGAGAAAAAGGTCGAAAAATCACCGGGCAGCTTCCTGGTATCGACTGCCCGGTGATTTTTATGTTGTCTTGCTTTTTACTTGGTCGATTCCGCGGGCTTCTTGCTGGAAAGGGTCTTGAAGCCCTCAACGGTCAGCACGATGGCCAACACAAACAGAATCACGCCCAGAACACTCTGGATGTAGGGAGCCACGTCCATCGCGCCGCTCTTGAGAACCGCCTTGCCGGCAGCGATCAGGCCGACCTTGGCAACGATGGTCTGTGCAAGCGAGCAGAGGGTCACAACCAGCATAAAGCACATCGGGAAGATGAACATTTTGTTGTTCTTGCCGATGTTGCCCAGCCAAGCAGCGACGGCGAGCAGTGCCAGCGCGGCCAGAAGCTGGTTGGCAGCGCCGAACAGCGGCCAGATCTTGGAGTAGCCGCCAAGTCCGAGGCCGATGCCCAGAATAACGGTGATCAGGGTAGCGACGAAGGGATTGCAGAGAGTTTTCTTAAATCCGGTGACATCCTTATAGGTCTCGCCGGGCTTGAGCCAGAACTCCTGGAACATATAGCGAGCCAGACGGGTGGCGGTGTCCAGCGAGGTCAGGCAGAAGGCCGAAACAGCCAGAATCAGCAGGGCGCTGACGGTGGATTCCGTGGCAGCCAGCCCGGGGATGGTAGCGACCATCTTCGCCAGTCCGGTAGCAAAGACGGTAGTGGGGGTACGCAGTCCGCCCACATAGTCCGCCCAGATGTAGCCGACGGCGCACAGCGAGATCAGCGCCAACGCGCACTCGATGAGCATACCGCCATAGGCGATGGGGCGGGCATCCCTTTCATGATTGAGCTGCTTCGCGGTGGTGCCGGAGCCAACCAGCGAATGGAAGCCAGAAATCGCGCCGCAGGCGATGGTGACAAACAGAGCGGGGAACATGGTGCCCAACGAAGAGAGCTCATCCTTCCAGCCAGTAAAGGCGGGAATGGCCATGTTCAGGTTTTGACCCATCGCGCCCGCGCCGACGATGCCGACAACGGCGACGATCATCATGCCGTAAAGCAGGAAGGAGGACAGATAGTCACGGGGCTGGAGCAGAATCCAGACTGGAGCGATCGAGGCAACGAGGATGTAAATGCCGATGATGTACATCCAGGTGGTGCCGTCCAGATAGATAGGATGCCAGTTCAGACCAATCCCCAGACAGGCAACCAGCGCGATCACACCCACGACGGTCGCAACCGAAAGGGGCGCGCCCTTGCGGTAGACAAAGAAGCCGAACAGAACCGCCATGACGATGAACAGAATCGAGATCATCGCGACCGCGGCGTTAGCCGAGGAAGCGGCAACGTCCAGAACACCCTCGACATAGGTGGCCTTGAAGGTGTTGGCCACGATCGAAGCGAAGGCGGCCACCACCAGAATCAGGGTCAGGTAGGAAAAGATGATAAACAGCTTCTTCGCGCGCTCGCCGATGTTGGAGGCAATGACCTCGCCGATCGACTGGCCCTTATGGCGGATCGAAGCGAAGAGCGAGCCAAAGTCATGCACGGCGCCAAAGAAGATGCCGCCGATCAGAACCCACAGCATAACGGGAACCCAGCCGAACACGGCCGCCTGGATCGGCCCGTTG
>CAZVAV010000354.1:0-2496 GCA_964625135.1 uncultured Oscillospiraceae bacterium
AACTTGCATTGCTCCTCTCCGCCGCCATGCTTCTGCTGAGCGCCTGCGGTGGCGCCGCTTCGAGCGCTGCTTCGAGCGCCGCTCCGGCTTCCTCTGCCGCCCCCGCCTCGAGCGAGGCCGCTGTTTCGAGTGAAGCCGCCCCCGCGGGACTGTTCGCTCCGGTTTCCAAGGACGTAATCAAGGTTGGCGTTGTTCACATCACCGATCCCGCCGAGGGCTCGGGCTACACCTTTACCCATGATCAGGGCATTGTCGGCATGCAGAAGAACCTTGGCCTGCGCGACGACCAGATCATCCGCAAGATTAAGGTTGCGGACAACGACGCGACCGCCATCGAGACGGCCATCCTTGAGTGCATCGAGGAAGGCGCGAACATCGTCTTCGCCACCAGCTGGGGCTATATGGATACCTGTGAGGCGCTCGCCGAGGAGTATCCCGAGGTGATCATCTCGCATGGCACCGGCTACAAGTCGAACGGCAAGAACTTCACCAACTACTTTGGCCGCATCTATCAGGCGAGATACCTCTCGGGCATCGCCGCCGGCCTCAAGACCCAGAGCAACAAGATCGGCTATGTCGCTGCCTGGGGCTCCGAGAACGGCGAGGTGACCAGCGGTGTCGACGCGTTCGCGATGGGCGTTTCTTCGGTCAACCCCGACGCGCAGGTCCTTGTTAAGACCACCAACAGCTGGTTTGATCCCGAGGGCGAAAAGCAGGCCGCCGAGGCGCTGATCGCCGAGGGCTGCGACGTCATCGGCCAGCACTGCGACACCCCCAATCCGCAGCTTGCGGCGGAGGAGGCGGGCGTCTGGGGCGTCGGCTACAACTCCGACATGCAAAAGGATGCGCCCAAGGCGGTTCTCACCAGCGCCGTCTGGAACTGGTCGACCTACTACACCTGGGCGGTCGAGAATGTCATCAACGGCACCTGGACGGGCGAGAACTACTACGGCGGCCTGCCCGAGGGCTTTGTCGACATCACCGCGCTTTCCGACCTCTGTGCCGAGGGCACCGCTGAGAAGATTGAGGAAGCCCGTAAGAAAATCGCTTCGGGCGAGTGGGATGTCTTTGACGGCGAGATCGAGGGCAACGACGGCGCGAAGCACACCAGCGCGCATTACAGCGATGTCAACTGGTACTTCAAAAACGTTGTGGTGAAGTAAATTATCTTTCACGGCAAACAGGGACTGTTGCGACTAAAGCAGCAGTCCCTGTTGTTTTTTAGAAAGCGTTCAAACGCATCCGCTCAGGTTCTGACGATCCGCGCGGCGAGCACCGTCATGTCGTCCTCATGCCCGTCCAGCCTCCGGGCGGCGGCGGTATCGAGCAGCTCCCGGCAGATTTCCTCAAGCGGCCGCTCGGCGAGCGCGGTCAATTGGGAAGGAATCCAGCCGCTGCCGGTATCGGTCAGCCCGTCCGACACCATGACGATCAAATCCCCCTCGGCCAACGTCAAGGTGGTGTGCTCGGCCTCGGCTCCGCCGAGGATTCCGGCGGGAAGCGACGGGGTTTCCACCGCTGCCGCGCGTCCCTGCCGCAAAATATAGGTGGGGGCGGCCCCGGCCTTAAAGAGGTCGAGGCGGCAGCTAAACAGATCAAGGATCGCCGCGTCAACGGTGCAGAGCCGTTCCTCTCCCCCGCCTGATAGTAGGGCGGCGTTGACGAGGCGCAGCGCGGCTCCAAAGTCGCTGCCCGCCGTCAGCAGGCGTTCGAGCAGGTCGGTGGTCATCGTGGCGTCGACGGCGGCGGGGCTGCCGATTCCCATCCCGTCCGAGAGGAGCAGCACCGCGCGCCCCTGCGCCTCGGCCACCGCCTTGCAGCTGTCCCCGCAGAACCGGTTGCAATTGGCCGCCCGCTGGAGAAAGGCGCTCTCGATGCCATAGGGCGCGCGGGCGGTCCAAAGCATCCGGGCGGTTCCCTCCCGGCGCGTGGTCTCGGGGGGGCCAAGCTCCTGCCCCACCGCCTCCGAAAGCTCGGCCGCGATTTCGGGCGTCGAAAGCCGTATGCTCTTGTAGACCGGCAGCTCGGCCTGCACCCCGATCCGCCCGGTTCCGTCAAGATAACAGCAGGTGTTCTCCAGCTCGTCGCAGTGGGCGGCAAGCACCCGCTCGGCTGCTTTTGCCAGCGGATCGGGCGCGCAGTCGTAGCCGGTCAGCTGGTCGGTCAACGACGAGAGCAGCAGGCTCATTCCATCAAACTGGTCGGAGGTCACACTGCGCAGCTGGGCAGCCTGACGGCGCTGGGTACGGCGGCCGCGCACCGTCTCACCGCGGGCGTTGATCGCCGCAAGCAGCCGCTCCTTCCGCCGACAGGTAAAATGAGGGGGGAAATCCGTCTCGCTCGCCTCTGTGCCGCTGCGCACCGCGGCAAACGCGTGCTCAATTGCGTCGGCGGTATCGATATAGTTGCTCTGCCAGCAGCGGGGCGAATCGGCGCAGCTGCGGCAGACCTCGGCACAGGCCGAGCCGAGCAGCTCGTCGGCGTTTTCGCCCTTGA
>CAZVAV010000355.1:0-2483 GCA_964625135.1 uncultured Oscillospiraceae bacterium
ACACCACAGCGCACGGTCAGGCGCTACGTGCTTGGAACGTTTGACCCGACCGGGCGCGGTGGTGTGGCAAGCCGAAGCCCGGCCTCATTGGGCTGTAGTAGGAACGCGACGCGCACAATCAGACGCGAAGCGTCGTGCGTGTCCGACCGCCTTTTTGGGTGGCAGGGGATTCATAGCGCAAAAGGGCGAACTTGCCCTGACACGGGGCAGAAAGAGTTTTCTCCTCTGTCTTTTACTCTCAAAAGACAGGGTCGTCCGCCCACAGGCGGGCGAAACCCGCTCCCTCGGAGAGGGGAAGCTAGTCTCCGGTTTCGATCAACCGCTGCTCCGCAATTTGCTGTGCTTGTACCAGCAACTCTTTCGCGCGTCCAAAGTTTTGAAGCTCCTGTTGATCTAGTGCGTCGGTGATTGCGTTAAAGAGAATTAAATACAGTGCGTGATAGAGCTCCATAAAATTTCACCATCCTTCATCTTTAGAAGGTATTCTATCATGAAGTGTGGTTAATATCAATACATGACCTTCATCTTTAGAACTAAGGCCGTGTATTGAAATGAAAATTTATTGGGATGGCATGAAAAAGAATATCATAGGCAAAAATCTTCGGCGGCTTAGAACGCAGCGGGGGATGACGCAGAAGAAGCTCGCCGAAATGGTGCAGCTGGAGGGGCCTGTGGTAAACGATCTGGTGATTCTGCGTATTGAAAGCGGACAAAGATTTGTCTCGGATTTTGAACTAAAAGCACTGGCACATGTGTTGAATGTTCCTTATTCTGATTTGCTTGACTAAACGGCAAGCTGTTTTTGGCTCCTACAGGCACAACCCCGAAAAAGCGGCGATGTGATACGCCGCAATTTTCGGGGTTGCTTTTGTTTTGAAATTAACATACAACCTTCACCGCATCAGCAGTGCCATGACCGCCTTTTGGGCGTGCAGCCGGTTTTCGGCCTCGTCAAAGATTTCGTCGGCATGCGCCTCAAACACCTCTCCGGTGATCTCCTCGCCCCGGTGGGCGGGCAGACAATGCAGGACGATGGCGTCCGGCTTGGCCGAGGCCATCACCGCCGCGTTGATCTGATAGTCCGCAAAGAGCTTCGCGCGGGTTTGCTGCTCCGCCTCCTGCCCCATCGAGGCCCAGACGTCGGTGTAGACCGCGTCGGCATCGGCGGCGGCGGCCACGGGGTCGCTGCTCCACGAAAAGCCGTCGAAGCCCTTGGCAAAGGCCATAATGGCGGGATCGGGCTGATACTCCTTGGGGGTGGCGACCGAGACCCTCATGCCGGTTTTCAGCCCGCCGACGATCAGCGAGTTGGCCATGTTGTTGCCGTCCCCGATGAAGCAGAGCTTTTTACCGCCAAGCTCCTTTTTGTACTCCCGGATGGTTTGCAGGTCGGCCAGCACCTGACAGGGGTGGCAGAAGTCGGTCAGCCCGTTGATGACCGGAATCGAGCCATATTTGGCCAGCGCCTCGACCTCGGCCTGCTCAAAGGTGCGGATCATGATGCCGTCGAGGTAGCGGGAGAGCACCCGGGCGGTATCCTGCACCGGCTCGCCACGCCCAATCTGCAAATCGCGCGACGAGAGGAACAGTGCCTGCCCCCCGAGCTGGTACATCCCGGTTTCAAACGAGACGCGGGTGCGGGTCGAGGATTTTTGAAAGATCATTCCCAGCGTTTTTCCCGCGAGCAGGGGGTGGGGAATGCCGTGCTTTTTTTCCTGTTTGAGCCGATCGGCCAGATCGAGGATTTCAAAAATTTCTTCGGCGGACAGGTCGGACAATTTCAGCAGATGCTTTTGGTTCATGCTGCGGCCGCCTCCTTTAGCGCTTGCTTGAGAATTTCGATGCCCTGTGCCAGCTCCTCGTCGGTGATGACCAGCGGCGGAAGCAGGCGGATTTTATCCTTGGCGGTGAGAACCAGCAGCCCCAGCGCCCGGCAGCGGTCAAAGATTTGATGGGCGTCGCCCTTTTCGGGCAGGATGCCGAGCATCAGCCCCATTCCGGTGACCGAGGCGACGTTTTTTGCTCCCGCGAAGGCGGATTTTAGCAGCTCGCCCTTTCGCGTGACCTCCCTCAGCAGAGCGTCGTCGAGCTTTTCGAGCACGACCCGGGCTCCGGCACAGACGACGGGGTTCATCCCAAAGGTCGAGCCGTGATCCCCCGGGATCAGCGTGGTCTCGGTCTTTTCTCCGAACAGCACCGCGCCGATCGGAAGTCCGCCGCCCAGCCCCTTGGCGGTGCTGACGAGATCCGGCTCGATGCCAAACGCCTGATAGCTGTAATAATAGCCGGTGCGTCCGTTGCCGGTCTGCACCTCGTCGACCATCAGCAGGATGTCCCGCTCCTTGCAGAGCGCCGCCACCCTTTGGACAAACGCCTGCTCAAGCGGCACAACGCCGCCCTCGCCCTGAATCGTCTCGAGCATGATTCCGGCGGTTTTGTCCGAAACCTTGGCGAGGACATCCGCGAAATTGTTCGCCTCGGCG
>CAZVAV010000356.1:0-2480 GCA_964625135.1 uncultured Oscillospiraceae bacterium
GTCTTGTTTTTGTCAATGTTGTTTAATTTTCAAGGTCCGTGCCACTCTTGCGAGCGGATTTTTATTCTAGCACATCGATTAAAGTTTGTCAACAACAAATTTTAATTTTTGTGACTGTCGACCGGTTGAACTCTGTTCTCCCGAGACAGCTTTGCTATCATACCATGTGCTTTTCTTTTTGTCAACGGTTTTTTGCGCTTTTTTCAAAAAAATCGACATTTTGTTTTCCACGCCACTCGAAGGAAGTCGAAACATGGCGTGATCATGCGGTTTTTTCAAAGAAACGGCGCGGCACTTTTTGCACCGCGCCCCTGATTCAATCGATCGGATTTACTCCTGAGCCGGATCTTCCTTCTCTTGATCAGCCAAAGCGGGCTCCTGTTCGGCATCCTCTTGGTCGGCCGAATCAAGATCAAAGTCCTCGGCGTAGTACTCCTGTCCGCCGCGATAGAGCTCCTGCTCATAATCGTCGTCGGCAAGAAGCTCTTTTCTGCGCTCAAAAAAGCCCATCAGCGCCACAGCCAGTCCGGCCAGCGCCGCCAAAAAGGCGAAAATCGCAAGCAAATAGGTCAGCTTTTTCATGGGTTCTCTCTCCTTGTCTCAATGATAATTGCAATATGGCCCACGTTTGGTATTATGATACTACAATTTTGTCCCAAGAGCAATAAAAATATTGCAACTTTCAGCAAAAGAGGGATTTTCCGCTCATCTCGGCAGGCTGGGCGAGATCAAGCAGTGCCAAAACGGTGGGAGCCAGGTCGCAAAGCGCCCCATTCTCCCGCAGCGGCTTTTGCACCCCGATCGCGATAATCGGCACCCGGTTGGTGGTATGGGCGGTCATCGGGCTGCCGTCCGCGTTCTTCATCCTGTCGGCGTTGCCGTGGTCGGCGGTCAGCAGCGCCGCGCCGCCCTGCTCCAGCACCTTGGCGATCACCCGGCCGACACATTCGTCCACCGCCTCCACCGCCTTGACCGCCGCCGCGAAATCGCCGGTATGGCCGACCATATCGCAGTTGGCAAAGTTGAGGACAATCATTCCATAGTCCTTTTGCTCCAGCGCGCCAAGCAGCGCGTCGGTCACCTCGTATGCGCTCATCTCGGGCTTGAGATCATAGGTCGCCACCTTGGGGGAGGAGATGAGAATTCGATCCTCATGCGCCGAGGGCGCCTCTACCCCTCCATTAAAGAAGAAGGTGACATGGGCGTACTTCTCGGTTTCAGCGATGCGAAGCTGCGAAAGCCCCGCCGCCTCCACCACCTCGCCGAGGGTGTGGGTCAGCGCAACCGGGCGAAAGGCGACGTCACAGTTGGGCATCGTCGCGTCATAGCAGGTCATGCAGACATAGGCCGCGAGACGGCGGCGGTCGACCGCGAAGCCGTCAAAGGCGGGATCGACAAATGCCCGGGTCATTTCGCGTGCCCGGTCGGGGCGGAAATTATAGAAGATCACCGCGTCGCCCTCGGCTACTCCGGAATAGCCATCCCGAACCAGTGGCTTGACAAATTCATCGGTCACACCCGTCTCATAGCTGGCGCGCACCGCTGCGACTGAATCGGTAAATGCGATTCCCTTGCCAACATGAATCGCTTCAAAGCCCTGCTGTACCCGCTCCCAGCGCTGATCGCGATCCATCGCGTAGTAGCGCCCGGTCACGGTGGCGGAAAAACCAACGCCGAGCCGGGTCATCTCCCTTTCCAGCGCCTCGAGGTAGCCCGCGCCGCTCTTCGGGTCGGTGTCGCGCCCGTCGAGGAACGAGTGAACCGCCACCCGCTTGACCCCGCGCCGCTTTGCCAGCTCGAGCAGTGCGTAAAGGTGGGTGTCGTGGCTGTGTACCCCACCGTCGGACAGAAGCCCCATCAGATGCAGCGTCGATTCCGGCCGAAGCGCATCGATGGCGGCATTGAGAGCCGGGTTGGTAAAAAAGTCCCCGTCGGCAATCGATTTGGAGATGCGGGTCAGCTCCTGATAAACAATCCGCCCCGCGCCGATGTTGGTATGTCCGACCTCGGAATTGCCCATCTGGCCATCAGGCAGGCCGACCTCAAGACCCGAAGCGCCGAGGGTGGCGTGCGGCCATTCGGCCCAGAGGCGGTCGAAGTTTGGTTTGTGCGCCGCCGCAATGGCGTTTCCCTCGCTTTCAGCGCGCAGGCCGAAGCCATCAAGAATCATCAATAAAACAGGTTTTTTCAAATTCATTCCTCTTATCTGTTGTGGGATATTGAAATTGCTATTATTAATAGGAAAGAGCAAAGACCGCCGGAGCCGGGATGGCTCCCGGCGGTCCCGCTGGGCTTTACTGCTTTGCCGCCGCCACAATCTGGGCGAAGTCGGCCGCCTTAAGCGACGCGCCGCCAATCAGCCCGCCGTCGATATCGTACTGCGCGAGCAGCTCGGCAGCATTCTTGGCATTCATCGACCCGCCGTATTGGATTCTTAGCGCATCGGCGGTCGCCTCATTATAGAAGCCCTGAACCAGCCC
>CAZVAV010000357.1:0-2472 GCA_964625135.1 uncultured Oscillospiraceae bacterium
GGTCAATGGGCAGCTCATTTCCTTCGAGGTGGTCGCGCTCAAAATCTACCTGAGCTTTTTGGGTACCGGCGTCGCGATCGGCGGAATGGGAAGCAGCTTTTTTGTCGGCAAGTATCTCAAGGTATAAACGAGGGGGATTATTTTTCGTTCGACAGAAAAATAATCCCTTTCTGTATTCATGTTTGCATTTTTTTCACACATTTCTAACGAAAATCGGGTTTAATAGAAGGAGCAAAGGAGGAAGGCGGATTGCGTAAACGACGGATGGTATCTGCTCTGCTCGCCATTGCGATGACCGTGTCGCTGCTTTGCACCAGTACAGCGGCGGTGGACGAGGACGATTATAAGGACGAGCTGGATGCGCTTTCGAGCAAATATGATCAGCTTGAGGCGCAGCAGAAGGCGCTTACCCAGCAGATCAACAAGACCAAGAATGAAAAGGACAAGGCGCTCCTTCAAAAGAAGGAGCTCGACAACCAGATGTATGGCGTCCGCCAGCAGATCGATGTCCTCAACGACAAGATCACGCTGCTGGAGGGGCATATCGCCGAAAAAGAGGACGAGCTGCAGCAGCAGAACGAAGAGATCGAGGAGAATTACGAGCTTTTGAAAAAGCGGCTGCGCGCCATGTACAAAACCGGGAACGCCAGTGTTTTGGGGCTGGTGCTCGGGGCGGAGGACTTTTCGGAGTTTCTCACCCGCAGTCAGGTCGCGTCCCGGGTGGCCAAGCACGATCAGGAGCTGATCGAGGAGATGCAGCAAAAGCTGGCCGAGATCAAAAAGACCAAGGAAGCGATCGAGACCGATAAATCCAGCCTGGAATTGAGTCGCGGCCAGCAGTCGGCAAAGCAGACCCAGCTTGCCGGGCAGATTGCCGTCGCGCAGGATCAGATTCAGGACATCTCCGCGCTGGAAAAGGATTATCTCGCCAACAAGGCGGCCATCGACAAGCAGATGAAGGATGTGCAGGCCGAGGTCGATTCGATCTATGCAAAGATCAAGTCGGAAGGGGAGTATGAGGGCGGCATCATGCTCTGGCCGGTTGAGGGCTACAAGACGGTCACCTCCGACTACGGCTGGCGGTTTGGCGGCACCGATTTTCATACCGGCATTGACATTGCCCGCCTCAACGCCAGAGGGGAAGGGATTTTCGGCAAGCCGATTCGCGCCGCCTCGGACGGCACCGTCGCGTTCACCCAAAACACCTTTGTCACCGGCCGCGGCTATGGCAGATATCTGATCGTAGACCACGGCGGCGGAATCTCAACCCTTTACGGCCACACCTCGGCACTCAACGTAAAGCTCGGGCAGAAGGTCAAGCGCGGCGACACCATTGCCTATGTCGGCTCGACCGGCTGGTCAACCGGGCCGCACCTCCACTTTGAGGTTCGTGTCAACGGCGCTTACACCAATCCATGGCCCTATCTCAGATAGAAATCCCGCAAAGGAGCTATTCATGAACAGAAAAATTACCTTAGGCGCGGCGGTGACCCTTGCCATCATGTTTTCCACCGTCACCTTTATCACCACGATGATCTACGCGACAAAGTCGTTTAACAGCACCGTCTTTAACATTCAGCAACGGGAGACGATGTATGCAAAGATCAAGGAGGTCGACGACCTTGTCCGGCAGCAGTATTATCATCCGATCGACGAGGGCAAGCTCGGCGAGAGCTTGGTGCGCGGCTATGTTTCGGGCATCAGCGACCCCTATGCCACCTATCTGACCGCGGAGCAGTATGCCGAGACCCAGAGCGATTTTGTCGGCCGGATGGTCGATATCGGCATCGTTTGCAGCCAGAGCACCGACGGCTACATCCGGATTGATCAGGTCTATGCCGATTCCCCGGCCGCCCTCTCCGAGCTGGTGGCGGGCGACCTGATTGTCAAAATCGACGAGCTGGCGGTCACCACCGATAACTTTGACGTTGCGTCCGACGCCCTCAAGGGGGAGCCCGGCACCACCGTCACCCTGCTGGTGCGGCGCGACAGCGTGGATAAGAGCTATACGATTACCCGGCGCAAGGTCGAGGTGCCGACGGTGAGCAGCCGGATGATCGATAAGACCGGCTATCTGCGCATCACCGAATTTAACGACGCGACCCCCGACCAGTTCAAAAAGGCGCTTGACGGGCTGCTCTCGCAGAGCGCTGAGTCGCTGGTTTTTGACGTGCGCAACAATCCCGGCGGCACCATCGATTCGGTGGGAAAAATTCTGGACAGTCTCCTTCCCGAGGGGCCGATTGTGTCGGCAACCTACCGGGGGAGCACCGCACCGCAGGTGCTGCTGACCAGCGACGCCAACGAGGTCAGCCTGCCGATGGCGGTTTTGATCAACAACCGTTCCGCCTCCGACGCGGAGCTGTTTGCGCAGGCGCTCAAGGATTACGGCAAGGCCAAGACGGTGGGCGTCACCAGCTATGGCAAGGGCTCGATGCAGGAGATTCATAAGCTGACCGATGGCTCAGCGCT
>CAZVAV010000358.1:0-2467 GCA_964625135.1 uncultured Oscillospiraceae bacterium
GGTTCTGGCATAACAAATTGCCCCGGAAGAAAATCTTCCGGGGCAAAGCTTTTTCGCGTTGTTTTCGCCTATTCCTCAACCTCGTGCAGGCGATGCGCCAGCGGGGAGCGCAGCGAATTTTGCTCCTTGGCCTCCTGCTGGAAGCGGTTGATGCTTGAGGCGCTCTTAAAGACCGGCTGGATGGTGCCCGCACCGGCGACGCAGCCACCGGGACAGCCCAATCCCTCAAGGAGGTAGCCGTCGCGCTTGCCCGCCTTGGCAAGCATCAGCATTTTGCGGCACTCGCGCAGTCCGTCGGCATAATCGACCAGAAGCTCCCGTTCGGGGGCAAGCTCGGAGATCGCGTGGGCAACCGCGCCCGCGACCCCGCCCGAAACGGCAAAGCCGCGTCCCGCGCCGGTGGCGGTTTCAAAGACGGGATCGGGATCGGGCTCGATCGCCTTAAAGTCGATCTCCTTGGCGTCGAACATCCCCTGAAGCTCCTCGAAGGTCAGGACAAAATCGACGTCGCTTCGCACCGAGCGGCGGGATGCCTCAAGCTTTTTGGCGGCGCAGGGGCCGACAAAGACGACCTTGGCGTTGGGATGCTCCTTTTTGATCATGCGCGCGGTGATGACCATCGGGGTCAGCGCCATCGAAATATAGGGGGCAAACTGCGGGAAGAGCTTTTTGGCCATAACGCTCCACGAGGGGCAGCAGCTGGTGGCCATAAAGGGCTGCTGGTCGGGCACCTTGTCGAGAAAATCATGTGCCTCCTCAATGGTGCAGAGGTCAGCGCCGACCGAAACGTCCCAAATCTGCGCGATGCCCACCTTCTTCATGGCGGCAATCAGCTTGCCGGGGGTGGCGTCAGCACCAAACTGGCCGACAATCGCGGGGGCCACCGCCGCAATGACCTCGTCCCCGTTCTTGATCGCGTGAATCAGCTGGAAGATTTGGCTCTTGTCCGCGATGGCGGAAAAGGGGCAGTTGACCAGGCACATGCCGCAGCTGACACATTTATCATAGTTGATCCTCGCGCGACCCAGCTCATCCGATTCAATCGCGTCCATGCCGCAGGCGGCGGCACAGGGGCGCTCGATCTTGATAATCGCGTTGTAGGGGCAGTGCTCGATGCAGCGCCCGCACTTGATACATTTTTCCTGATCCACAACGCTCTTGCCCTTGACGGTTTTAATCGCGTCCTTCGGGCAGATTTCCTGACAGGGATGGGCAATGCAGCCCTGGCAGGCGTCGGTCACCCGCACCTGCTTGGTCGGACAGGCGTTGCAGGCAAACGGAATGATGTTGACCAGCGGCGGATCGTAGTACTTGGTGGCGATGGCGCTTTCGGTGATGCCGTCGCCGATCGGGGCGTGCTCCGACACCGGGCGCAGCGGCAGGCCGATGGCAAGGCGCAGCCGTTCGGCAACGATCGCCCGCTCAAGGAAGATATTCTCGCGGTGCTCGGCCACCTCGCCGGGGATAATCTTATAAGGAAGCGCGGCGATCCGGGAATAATCTCCGCCCTCATAAGCCAGCCGGGCGATCTCGGTAAAGACGCTTCTGCGGATATCATTGACAAAGGTATGGATTCCTCTCAAGAAACTTCCTCCTAACGAACAAATCATTTGGGAATGACGTGCAAAATCATCATGTTTTTTCGTGTAAATCACACATATTATAACGGGTCTATGTCCAGGATGCAAGGCGAAACGGCATTTTTCTTTATTTTCTATGTTTCACGCAACAAATCCGTTAAAAAGGTCTTTTTTTGCCAACGATTTTGTGAAAAAGGCAACAAACTTTATGGAAGTAATTTCCTCTTTCTACTTTCCGACCGATTGCGGAGCATTTGCCGCCTTGGGGATTCTCGGTCAACACGACGGCTCTGTTTTGGTCAAGACGATAAAAATGCAGGTTGTCGCGTTCCTTTGGTTGTCAAAGTCGAGCGAGCTGTGTTACAATTAAAAAATTGTAGAAAAGGGATAAAGAGGGAGACGGAATGCAAAAACAGGGATTTAACAACGAAACCTACATCGCTGAGCAGACCCGGCGGATTCGTGAACGGGTGGAACGGTTCGGCGGCAAGCTCTATCTGGAATTCGGCGGCAAGCTCTTTGACGATTTTCACGCCGCGCGGGTACTGCCCGGCTTTGACGTCAACGGAAAGGTCAAGCTGCTTTGCGAGCTGCGGGAGCAGGCTGAGATCATTCTGTGCATCAGCGCCAAGGCGATTGAGGCGAATAAAATCCGCGCCGACATCGGCATCACCTATGACCTCGATGTGCTGCGTCTGATCGACAGCCTGCGCAAGATGGGGCTGTTCATCGGCTCGGTGCTCATCACCCAATACTCCGGGCAGACCGCCGCCGACAGCTTTCGCAAAAAGCTTGAGATGCGCGGCGAGCAGGTCTATGTCCACACACTGACCAAGGGCTATCCCTCTGACGCGGACACCATCGTCTCGCCGGAGGGCTACGGAGCC
>CAZVAV010000359.1:0-2455 GCA_964625135.1 uncultured Oscillospiraceae bacterium
AAATCGAGACGGCCAGCGCAGCGCCCTCAACCGGATCGGTTCCCGCGCCCAGCTCATCGAGCAGCACCAGCGAGCGGTCGTCCGCCTGTGCGACAATCGAGATGATATTGACCATGTGGGAGGAGAAGGTCGAAAGGCTCTGCTCAATCGACTGCTCGTCCCCGATGTCGGCAAGCACCTGATCATAGACCGAGACGGTGCTTCCCGCCGAGGCGGGAAGCAGCAGGCCGCACATCGCCATTAGGGTCAGCAGACCCAAGGTCTTGATCGCGACCGTCTTACCGCCGGTGTTCGGGCCGGTGATCACAAGGGTATCATAATCCTTGCCGACTGCAATATCGATCGGCACGGCCTTTTCGTAGGGGATGAGGGGATGCCGCGCGCGGCGCAGCTCGGTAACTCCGTCGTCGGTCAGCGTCGGGATATTGGCGCGCATCCGGTCACCAAGCTTGGATTTTGCAAAGCAAAGATCCAGCTCGACCATGGCGTCGTAGCCCGCGACGATCTGCTCGGCAAAAGCGCCGACCAATGCGGAAAGCTCGGCGATAATCCGGTCGACCTCGATTTTTTCCTTGTTTTCGAGCACCCGGATTTCGTTGTTGAGCTCGACAACGCCGATCGGTTCAATGAAGAAGGTCGCGCCCGAGGACGAGGTATCATGAACCAGACCCTTGACCTCTCCCTTATATTCCGACTTTACCGGAATGACGAACCGCCCGTCGCGCATCGTGACGATCGGCTCCTGCAAATACTTTTGATAGGTGCTCGATCGGATCATCCCGTCGAGCTGGCTGCGCACCCGCAGCTGCGCCTGCCGGATTTTGCGGCGCAGATCCGACAGGGTGGACGACGCGTTGTCGTCGAGCTCCTCTTCCGAAATGATGGCGCTGTTGAGGCGGTTTTCCAGTGAACGCTCTAAAAAAAGGCACTCAAAGAGCCCGTCGAGAATGCTCTGCTGGTCTGCAAACTGCTGACGCCAGCTGTCAAGCGACCGCATCGAGCGCAGCACCAGCGCGATATCCAGCAGCTCCCGCAGCGAAAGGCTGCTGCCAAGCTGAGCGCGCTTCAGCGCTCCGGCGCAGTTGACCACCCGGTAGAGGGCGGGATAGCCATATCGAGTTGAAAGGGTGTTTGCATCGACTGTAAAGTCAAGCTGCCTTACAGCTTGTCCCAGCCCTGCGGCGGGAACCAGCGCCAGCGCCAACCGGCGGCTGTCCTCACAGCTCGCGCAGTCTGCCAGCAGTTTGAGGATGACGGGCAGCTCCAAGGTGTCCAGATGCTTTTTTGAAATCATTGTTTCCTCCCCCGGCAAAGCTGTTTTGCCGGAATGATGAAGGGCTTTCACGCCCGTTATAAAACCGAATAGAAAAAATCGAGAGAGTGCCACGTTCGTTGCAGGTGATAGCGCAGATCGCGTTCGGCTACCTCGGCAAGCTCGGCCAGCCCCTCCTCCGAGAGCGTAAAGGAAAATATCTTTTCAAAGGCGCTATAGAGAATATGGCGCATCGCCGCAAGCACCCCGGGGGAAATCAGACCGCCCGCCTCGAAGCATTCCTTTTTGCAATCCTGACAGGTGATGGCTCCCGCCGAGGCAGAAAAATACATCGGCCGCTCACTGTCATACCCGCCGCAGCACTGGCAGCCGACCAGATCGGGCATAAATCCCGCCATCGAAAGCAGCCGCAGCTCAAAAGCGGCTTTTATTTGCAACAGAGGCCGCTTGCGGGTCACGGCAAGGTGCAGGGTGTTGAGCAATAGCCGAAGATACTCCCCGGCCGGTTCCTCGGGGGGAGCAAGCTCGCAGCAGAGCTCCGCTATGTAGGAGGCGAGGGCCAGCGCGGCCAGATCGCCCCGCAACGGAAAAAAGCTGTTTTCCACATCCGCTGAATCAACCGTGATGTGGTCGCGGTAACAAAACAGAGATAGCCTCGAATAGCAAAAAAGCTCGGTCGAGGAGGCCAGTCGGCTGCGCGGCTTGTTTGCTCCCCGCGCGACAGCCCCTATGACCCCCAGCTCATCGGTGAGCAGGGTCAGCAGGCGGTCGTCCCCCGATGATTTCATGCGGATTACAATCCCCCGCAGAACAACATGCATTCCCTTCTCCCCTTAGTCCCTGCTGCTCGCGGCTTTCGGCGAGATAGCGCAGATAGTCGTCCACCGCACCGGTGGCGGTAAAGCGTTCCCATGCGTTACTGGTCACAGACATCGTCATCGCCTCCAACAAAAAGTCTTCCCACGGTACGGCGGGTTATCAGAAGGAGGCGGCATCCTTTATCTGCCTTTGGACGCTTTTTATTATAGTCGGATTCTCCCTCACTGTCAATCAACCGCATGAATAAGCCAAAGGCCACCCCAAAACGGAGCGGCCCTTTCCTGCAATTTACAGCGTCAGCTTCCCGTCAAACAAAAGCTGCGGGTCGATATAAATATTCCAAACCGAAACGGCAAAGTGCAG
>CAZVAV010000360.1:0-2455 GCA_964625135.1 uncultured Oscillospiraceae bacterium
TTTTGGTCTGACCAGCGCAACCGATCTGCTGGCCTTCGGCAAACCCGACCAGCAGATTGAGCTGACCATCGAGGAGGGTCTGAGCGTCGGGGAAATCGCCAACCTTCTGGGGCAATCGGGCATCATCCGCCATCCCCTGACCTTCTCGACCTATGCGCGGCTGCGCGGACGTTCGGATCGCTTTCAGGCGGGGGATTATATCCTGAATTCCAACATGAGCTACGATCGGATCATCACCGCGCTGCGGCTTGGGGATACCGTCAAGGAGGAGGTCACCATCACCTTCTACGAAGGGATGAGCCTGCGCGACATGGCCAACCTGCTTGAGGAAAAGAAGGTATGCGACGCCGACGCCTTTGTCGAATGCCTGCAATCCACCGAGCTTGAGCTTGAATTTCTCAACATGCTGCCCGAAAATACGTTGAGATTTTACCGGCTCGAGGGCTATCTTTTCCCCGACACCTATGACTTCTATGTTGGGGAAAACGTCCTGTCGGTCGCCAAAAAATTTCTGCGCAACTTCTCCGCTCGGGTGATGGGGGATCTCTACGCCGAAATTCAGAATTCCGGCATGACCCTTGATCAGGCGATTACCCTTGCCTCGATCATCCAGAAGGAGGCCGGCAATCCCACCGAGATGCCGGTGGTCTCCTCGGTGTTCCACAACCGGATGGATGACCTTGCCGCGGGGCTGCCGATGCTCCAGTCGGATGTGACCATCCACTATGTCGAATACGACATCAAGCCCTATCAGACCCGCAGCACCCAGGAAATCTACGATGCCTACAACACCTATGTCTGCCAGGGACTCCCCGTCGGGCCGATCTGTTCCCCGGGCATCGACGCGATCCGCGCCGCCGTCAAGCCGGAGGATACCAGCTACTACTTCTTTGTCACCGATTCAAACGGGAAATATTACTATAGCAAAACCATCAACGAGCACTATGCCAACGTCCGCAAGGCTGCCGCCGCAGGCGGAGAAACCCACGGCACCGACGTACAATAACCAACTTGAGTAAAAGGGGCCGCCGCAGCAGCGGCGACCCCTTTTTATTGACAGGAGACCATACCATGAATCCAAAGCCTGAACTTCTCTGCCCCGCCGGAGATTTTGAACGCCTGCAAACCGCCATCCGCTACGGAGCCGACGCGGTCTATCTTGGAGCAGACCGCTTTGGGATGCGCAGTGCTTCGCCGAATTTTTCACTCGAGCAGCTCGCTGAGGCCGTACGCTATGCCCACACGTACGGCGTGGCGGTTCATCTGACCGTCAACACGCTGCCGCGCGGTGAGGAAATCCCCGCGCTCCCGGCGTTTTTACAAGGAGCCGGCGAATGCGGGGTGGACGCGCTGATCATCGCCGATCTCGGGGTGCTCTCGCTCGCCCATCGGCTGCTGCCCCACATCGAGCTGCACGCCTCGACCCAGACCGGCATCGTCAACCATTTGACCGCCAACGCCCTGTATGAAATGGGGGTGCGCCGGGTCGTGCTCGCCCGCGAGCTGAGCCTTCTGGAAATTCGGGTAATCCGTCAAAACACCCCTGCCGACCTGATGCTGGAGTGCTTTATCCACGGGGCGATGTGCATGTCGGTCTCGGGGCGCTGCGTCCTCTCAAACTATCTGACCGGGCGGGACGCGAATCGCGGCGAATGCGCCCAGCCCTGCCGCTGGAATTATCACCTGATGGAGGAGAAGCGCCCCGGCATCTTTCTGCCGGTCTTTGAGGACGAGCGCGGCAGCACCATCCTCAACGCAAAGGATCTCTGTATGATCGAGCATCTCGCCGCGCTCTCCGACGCGGGCGTTATGAGCTTTAAGATTGAGGGACGGGCAAAATCCTCCTATTATGTCGGAGTGGTCACCAATGCCTATCGCGCCGCCCTTGACGCGGCGGAAATCGGCAATCCCGCGCCGCAGTGGGCGATCGATGAGCTTTTGACCATCTCGCACCGGGAATACTGCACCGGCTTTTATTACGGACGGGAGCCGGTCATGCAAAGCTATCGCCCCGGCAGCTATGTGCAGGACTGGGAGGTCAGCGCCGTGATCGAGCGCTGTGAAAACGGGCGGCTCTATCTTTCCCAGCGCAACCGCTTCTCAGTGGGAGATTCCCTGCAATTGCTCCAGCCGGGTCGACCGCCTCAAAACCTCACCGTCGATCGGATTTGGGATGAGGAGGAAAATTTGCTCGACGCCGCCCGCCATCCGACGATGAAAATCAGTATCCCCTTCGAGGGGGAGGCGCCCGAAGGAGCAATGCTGCGGCGGAAGGGTTGAGGGATTTCGCTGCTGAGGTGGCAACCTTCCTCTAATTTTCCCCCCTCCCTCGGAGAGGGAAAAAGGGGCTCTTAGACCTCTAAGGATTTTTTGAGAATGTAAGGCCAAGAAGCCAATCAACCGGAACATTCAGGACACTGGAAAATATGGGCAGTTCATAATCCGGAATAAATCT
>CAZVAV010000361.1:0-2448 GCA_964625135.1 uncultured Oscillospiraceae bacterium
GGTTGGCAAATACGGTTATCCCTACTTCCGCAACCGCTGCTTTGTGCTTGCCCGCAAGGGAACCGACGCCAAAAAGGTGGAGGCGCTCAAAAAGCTGTATGACGATATCCTGGCCGACGGAGAAATGAGCAAATGGCTGGGCGAGACGATGCTTCTCGAAGTAGACCCCATGAGCGAGCAGGATGTTCAGAGCCATATCGAAAATGTCAAGAAGATTGTCACAGAGTATCAGGACATCGTGGCGGGCTGATCCTGAATTGATCAACAATGCAAGGACCGCGAGGCCCTTGCATTGTTTTTACTCAAAAGATTTTCCGCCCGAAAGAGAGGCCGCAATCTATGGAAAGCAAAAGTAAAATTTCATCCCTTGATGAGAAGCTCGACCGAATCGGGGAAAAGCTCAAAGCAAAAGAGATTCGCATCCCTACCGAGCTGATGGCCGCGGTGCTGTTTCTGATTTTTGCAGTTTCTATGCTGCTGTTGATGCCCTCACAGGTTCCGATCATGAAGGGGGACGTGGTCAGCGGACGGCGGTTTCCGATGCTGATCATGACCCTGATCATTCTTTGTGCCGGCAGTATCCTGATTCGTCAAATCATTAAAATTGCAAAGAAAGAGCCGCTTGAAACCAAAACCCTTAATCTGCTGACCGAGGTCAAGGCGGTTTTGATTCTTGCGATCATGCTGGGCTTTTACCTGATCAATGAGCTGACCGGCCTTTTTGTGCTAGGTGCGTGCTTCTGCGTGGTGGGCTTTCTGCTCTTCTTTCGCTGCAAAAAGCCGTCCTATTACATCTTCACGCTGGCTTTTGCGGTTGGTATCTGGGCCGCTTTTCGATTTGGCCTGAACGTGCGGTTTTAAGGGAGGAGCAAAATTATGCTGGAATATATCGTCCCCGCGCTCGGTCAGCTTTTTACCATTGAGAATTTTGTCTGGGTGAACATCGGGGTATTCATCGGCTCAATTTTTGCCGCTATCCCGGGTCTTACCGTCATCCTCTGTATTATCCTCTTTTTGCCGTTCACCTACAAAATGTCGGCAATCCCAAGCATGATGTTTTTGCTTGGCATCTACTGCGCCGGCGGCTATGGCGGCAGTGTATCGGCAATCCTGATCAATACCCCGGGCACCCCGCATGCGGCTGCCACCATGCTGGACGGTCACCCCCTTTCCCAGAAGGGGAGAACCCGCGCCGCCCTCAAGATCGCCCTTTATGCTTCTACCTTTGGCGGCATTTTTTCCGCGCTGATGCTGCTCTTTCTCGCGCCGCAGGTTGCAAAAATCGCGGCGCAGCTCGGCACGGCCGAATATTTTTTGGTCTGCCTCTTCGGGCTGACCATCATCGCCGGAATTTCGGGCAAAAGCATTATCAAGGGGATTATCTCGGCCTGTCTGGGTCTGTTTGTCGCCTTCATCGGCGCCGACCCGATGACCAGCTATGACCGGTTTACCTTTGGCATTGCGCGGCTCTATCTCGGTCTTGACCTTGCCATCTGCCTGATCGGACTTTTTGCGCTGGTTGAGGTGCTGGCAAAAGCCGAGCGCAAGGAGGAACGGCTGCTGCTCGACACCAAAAAATTTGTTGACGACGGCAGAATCACCAAGGAAGAGTACAAGCGGATGGGTCTGCCGGTGCTGGTTTCCTCAATCATCGGCACCATTGTCGGCATTATTCCCGGAACCGGCGCTTCGATGGCCTCTTGGTTTTCCTACGACCGGGCCCGGTCGATGTCGAAGCACAAGGAGGAATTTGGTCACGGCTCGGTGGAAGGAATCGCGGCGGCGGAAGCGGCCAACAACGCCGTTACCGGAGCAACCCTGATTCCGCTGCTGACACTGGGCATTCCGGGGGACGGCTGCGTGGCCATCATGCTTTCGGCATTGATGATCAACGGTCTGAATCCGGGTCTGAGCCTTTTCACAACCCAGGGCGATATTATGTACGCCATCATGATCGGTCTGCTCTTTGTCAATCTGTTTATGCTGCTGCAGGGGAAGTTTCTCACCCGGCTGTTTGCCAAGGTGGTTTCGATTCCACAGGAGATTCTCACCCCGATTATCGTGATCTTCTGCTTCGCGGGAGCCTATTCGATCAACAAATCGTATTTTGATGTAGGGGTCGCTCTGGTCTTTGCCGTCATCGCGTGGGCGCTGCGCAAGCTCGACATGCCCACTGTTCCAATCCTGCTCGGGCTGGTGCTCGGCAATATGACCGAAACCAACTTCAGGCGCGCGCTGCTTCTCTCAAACGGAAGCCCGGCAATCTTCTTTAGCAGCGGGTACTGCATCGTCTTTATCGTGCTGATCGCGACGGCGCTGGCAATGATCCTCAAAAGCAAGGCCAAGGAGCGGATTACCACCAAAAAGGAGGGCGCAAATGCGTAACAATATTATTTTTTATTTTACCGACCAGCAGCGGGCGGATACCTGCGGCTGCTTCGGCCAACC
>CAZVAV010000362.1:0-2437 GCA_964625135.1 uncultured Oscillospiraceae bacterium
GTCGGGCAGGAGCCGATTGTCACCGTACTGAAAAATGAAATGCGGCAGGGACAGCCCTCCCATGCCTACCTTTTTATCGGCTCCAGAGGCACCGGAAAAACCACCTGTGCCAAGCTGGTGGCCAAGGCTGTCAACTGTCTGAACCTTCAAGACGGCAGTCCCTGTGGGGAATGCGCCATCTGTCGGGGCGTGGACGACGGCTCGCTGCTGGATGTCGTCGAAATTGACGCCGCATCGAATAACGGGGTCGATTCGATTCGCGACCTGCGCAGCGAGGCGGTATTTACCCCCGCCGTTGCGCGCTACCGGGTTTATATCATCGATGAGGTACACATGCTCTCCACCAGCGCCTTTAATGCGCTGCTCAAGATTTTGGAGGAGCCGCCTGAGCACGTCATCTTTATCCTCGCCACCACCGAAATTCAGAAGGTGCTCCCAACCATCATCTCCCGCTGCCAGCGCTTCGACTTTCAGCGGATCGAAAGCTCGATCATCGCCGAACGGCTGCTTGAGGTGGCGCGCCGGGAAAATATCTCGCTTGATCCGAACGCTGCCGGGCTGATCGCACGGCTCTCGGACGGCGGAATGCGGGACGCCCTCTCGCTTCTGGATGTCTGTGCCGCCAATACCGATTCGGTCACTGTTGAAACGGTGGCCGCCGCCGCGGGTCTTGCCGGAAGCGAGCATCTGATGCGGCTGACCGGCCATCTTCTCGCCGGGGATACCCAAGGGATGCTCGAGCTGCTCTCCTCCCTGATTCAGAAGGGAATGGAGCCGCAGCGTTTGGCGGAGCAGCTTTCCTCCCACTACCGGAATTTGATGCTTGCCAAGACCCTCGAGCACCCCGAGCGGCTGCTTGACTGCCTGCCCACCGAGATTGAGGCGCTGCGCGATCAGGCGGCAAAGGCCGCTCTGCCCGACCTGCTGCAAAGCATCAGCGCCTTGCAGGATGCCGTCTCCCGAATGGCAAAGAGCACGACCAAGCGCGCCGAGCTCGAGCTGGTGCTGGTCACCCTCTGCGAGCCGAGCGTTCGCACCGGATATCAGGCGCTGCTGACCCGAATCGAGCGCCTGGAAGCGGCGCTTCGCCGGGGCGCGGCCGTCGCCGTGAAGCAGGAGGAACCCTCTGTCCCCCCTTCTCCGGCGCCAAAGGAAACGATGATGTCCGCCCCGCTTCCCGATCGGGCTTGTTCGGCAGACGCGCCGCCCCCCCCGGATAAAACCGAGGCAAAGGCGACAGCGCCCGATACGCCCCCGATCCCGGAGGAGAAGGCGGCTTTGCCGTCTGATCGCAAGGCCGCATCGCGGGATGCCTCCCCTTCGCCTGAGCAAAACGCGCCACAGCTCTTTCGCCCGTGGGCGCAGGTAATCGATCAGCTTTCCAGCTTCAACAGCTCAATCGCCGGGATGCTGCGCGGCACTAAAGCCTATTTCGACGGCAGGCGGATTCTCATCGACATTTCCAACCCCGTCGTGCTTGAGATGCTTAAATCCAATGACTATACCCGTCGGCAGATCAAGCAGGCCATTACCGAGGTAACCGGGCAGAGCTTCGGCATCGGCCCATACCGGCCTCCGGTCGAAAAAGCGGAGGAGGCCGATCCTCTTGAGCAGCTGATTTCCTCTCTGCCTTCGGCGGAGAATATTACGATAGAACGATAAAACAAAGAAGGAGAACCAATACTATGAAAGCAAGACTTCCCGCAGGCTATGGCGGCGGCCCTCAAAACCAGAAGGATCTGATGCGTCAGGCACAGAAGATGCAGGAGCAATTCGCTGTGACACAGGCCGAGCTTGAGTCCCGTGAATTCAAGGTTTCTTCGGGCGGCGGTATGGTCGAGGTGACGATGAACGGCAAAAAGGAGCTCACTTCGCTGGTCATCAAGCCCGAGATCGTCGATCCCGAGGATATCGAGATGCTTCAGGATATTGTGATGGCCGCGATCAACGAGGCTTCCAAGCAGGTGGAGGATACCAGCAACGACGAGCTTGGTAAGATTACCGGCGGGCTCTCGATTCCCGGCATGCCCGGCCTTCTCTAAGCGCCATGGCATATCAGGTCACTTCCCTTTCCCATCTGGCCGAGCAGTTTGCCCGGCTGCCCAATGTCGGCAGAAAAACCGCGCAGCGTTACGCCTTCTATATTCTGAGCCAGCCGCCCGAGTTCGCCCGCTCCTTTGCCGAGGCGCTGCTCGACGCAAGCGGCAGCATCAAGCGTTGCTCGGTCTGCCAGAACCTTTCGGACGATCCGATCTGTTCGATCTGCCAGAACGAAGCCCGGGATCGCTCGATCCTCTGCGTGGTGGCCGACCCGCGGGATGTCATTGCCTTTGAGCGGCTGCGAGAATATCATGGGATTTATCATGTGCTTCACGGGCTGATCTCCCCGATGGAGGGGATCGGCCCGGAGCAGCTCACCGTCAAGGAGCTGCTTTCC
>CAZVAV010000363.1:0-2403 GCA_964625135.1 uncultured Oscillospiraceae bacterium
GTGCTCCACCAGCAGGTTCAGGCTCATCACCTCGATGCCGGTGTCGCTCACGGCGGGGTCGATGCCCGCGTCGGTGCCGGTGGCCCGCTCGTGGAGGTTGAAGGCAGTGGGGATGGAGGGGCCGGTGATGTCGGCGTCCAGGTTGCCCACCTTCCGCCCCCGGCGGCGCATGGCCACGGCCAGGGAGGAGGTCACCAGGCTCTTGCCCACGCCCCCTTTGCCGCTGACGACGGCGATCACCTTTTTGACGCTGCTGCGGTCGTTGAGCTGTTCGAGCAGGCTCTCCGGCTGCTGGCGCTCGCCGCAGTTGGATGAGCAGCTCGAGCAATCGTGATTACATCCTTCACTCATATAAAAAGTCCTCCTTATCGCGCGGCCGGGCGGGCCGCTGCCTTTTCCGTAACGTATCATAGGACAATTCCCCGGCGCTGTCAAGGCTGCCGGAAGAAAGGGGAAGCCGAAGCATGAAGACCACAATCCCCCCTCAGGCGGCGCGCGCCCTCTCGATGCTGCGGTGCGCGGGATACCGGGCGGTGCCGGTCGGCGGCTGCGTCCGCGACCTGCTGCGCGGGGTGACCCCCCACGACTGGGATATCGCGACCTCCGCCTTTCCCGAGGAGATGAAGGTGGTTTTTGCCGGGGAACGGCTGGTCGAAACCGGGCTGCGCCACGGCACCCTCACCGTTATTTTTGACCGGATTCCGGTTGAAATTACGACCTTTCGCGCGGACGGAGCCTATTCGGACGGACGGCGACCCGACGCGGTGCGGTTCACCCGTTCGCTGGAGGAGGATTTGTCCCGCCGGGATTTCACCATTAACGCGCTCTGCCTTGACGAGGGGGACACGGTGATCGACCTGTTTGGCGGACAATCCGATCTCGCGCGGGGGATCCTCCGCTGCATCGGTGACCCCAACCGGCGGTTTGAGGAGGACGCGCTGCGCCTGCTGCGGGCGCTGCGGTTTGCCGCTTCGTTCGGCTTTGCCATCGAGGAGGGTACCGCCGCCGCGCTGGAGGCGCAGCTGCCGCGGCTTTCGCTGCTCGCCGCCGAGCGGGTGCTTTCCGAGCTGGAGGGACTTCTCTGCGCGCCGGACGCCGCAAGGGTTCTGCTTTGCTATCCCGAGGTGGTCAGCGTGTTGCTTGCGCCGCTCGGCGGGCTGATTGGGCTTGGACAGCCGCCGCGCTACCATTGCTATGACGGGTATGCGCATTCGGTGCACGCCATGGCCGCCACACCCCCGGTTTTCGCGCTGCGGCTGGCGGCGCTGCTGCACGATATTGGAAAGCCGTCCTGCGACGATCATCAGGGTCATTTTTACGGGCACGAGCGGGTGGGGGCTGAGTTGGCCGATGGGCTGCTTTTTCGCTTTCGCTGTTCGACCGCGCTGCGCGAGCGGGTGGTCAGGCTTGTTCGGCTGCACCATCTGCCGCTCTCTGCTGAGCGGTCGCGGCTGCGCCGGTTGCTCGCGAACTACGGCGAGCCGACGCTGCTTGACCTGCTGGCGGTGCAGCGGAGTGACGCAATGGCTCACGCGGAAAAGGCGGCAAAGGAGCGGCTGGCCGAGTTGGATCGCTTTGAGCAGGCGCTTGTTGCTCTGCTTGCCGAGCGCCCCGCGCTGACGCTGGGACAGCTTGCGGTGGACGGAAACGATTTGCTCGCGCTCGGGTTTTCGAGGGGAAGGGCGCTGGGGGAGACGCTGCGCTTTCTGCTTTTTGAGGTGATTGCCGAGCGGCTGCCGAATGAAAAGGGTACGCTGCTTGAAGCGGCGCGACAAAGGCTTTTGCAGAATGCGGAATAAAGTTTCGGTCAACCCTTTTCCAAAGGGTTGCGGTTTCCAAAGGCAGCGCCTTTGGCTGTTTTCCGCAGAAAACAGAATATCTTATCGTAATAAAACATCAGGAGGGTAGTAAAAACGCTCCGGGGGAGCGTTTTTACGCAGGGAACCCTATGAAGGGGTTCCCTGAAAAGCGGGGGCGTTGGTGCTGCCTTTTAGGCTCTGTCATATTCCTTTAGCAGCTCGATATATTTGAGCAGGTGTTCGCAATCGGTTTCGCTCAGATCGCCAATTCGATAAAGCAGACTGGCGTGTGCCTTGCCAGACACAATACGTGTTTGATTATATTTTAGATTTTCACCCAGTAAAAAATCCATGCTGACGCATAGGAGATTAGCAAGGTCAAGATAGGTTGTGAAGGAGCAAATGTCGCGCCCGGTTTCAATGTTGGAAAGATAATTTTGACTGATGTTTGCCATTTCAGAAAGTTTTTCTTGTGTAAGCTTTTTATCCTTCCGTACTTTTTGAATGCGCTTTCCTAAGATGCGAAGATCTTTGTTTATCATACTATTTTCTCACCCTACTACAGTGTATGGCAATAGTAGGTGCAAAAATAATTGACTATATC
>CAZVAV010000364.1:0-2391 GCA_964625135.1 uncultured Oscillospiraceae bacterium
ATTCCCAGTCCTTGGTCGGTCCAAAAATTCTCTCACAGAAGAGGCCGTCGCGTTCGGGCTTGAGGGTCCGATAATTGATCGTTTCGGGCTTTTTTACCTCGCCATAGGACCAGGAGCGGATCTGTTCGGGAGAAGCGAGGCCGATTTTGATCGACTCAAACGTATTAAATTCCAACTGCCGTCCCTCCAATTATTCATCAAACTTGTCGTCGTCCGCTTCTTCATCGAAGCCGATGTCATCGAACTCCGCAAGGCCGTTGTCTTCAAAGAGATCCTCATCGGGATGCTCCACCCCGAAGCCGGCGGCATCCAGCTCCCCTTCCACCTCGACGCCCGGGCTGTAAAGCTCCTCGTCGACCGGATTGAGTCCCATGTTGTCGTCGTCAAACTGCTGCTTGAGATCGATCTCGTTGTTGTCCTTGTCGAGAACCCGCACATCAAGCGCGAGCGACTGCAGTTCCTTGATCAGCACCTTGAACGCTTCGGGGATACCGGGCTTAGGCACGTTCTGACCCTTGACAATCGCCTCGAAGGTCTTGACGCGTCCGACCGTATCATCCGATTTGACGGTCAGAATCTCCTGCAGGGTGTAAGCGGCGCCGTAGGCTTCCAGCGCCCAAACCTCCATCTCGCCGAAGCGCTGTCCGCCGAACTGCGCCTTACCGCCGAGCGGTTGCTGGGTAACCAGCGAATAGGGGCCGGTGGAACGGGCGTGAATCTTATCATCAACCAGATGATGGAGCTTGAGGTAGTACATATATCCGACGGTAATCCGGTTATCAAACAGCTCTCCGGTGCGTCCGTCGTAAAGCCAGGTCTTTCCGTCCTCGGCCAGACCCGCGTCGGCAAGCGCGTCGCGGATATCCTCTTCCTTCGCACCGTCAAAGACCGGGGTCATCACCTTGATGCCCAGCTCACTGGCAGCGCGTCCGAGGTGAACCTCGAGCACCTGTCCGATGTTCATACGGCTCGGCACGCCCAGAGGATTGAGCACGATGTCAAGCGGGCGGCCGCCGGGCAGATAGGGCATATCCTCCTGCGGCAGCACACGGGAAACAACGCCCTTGTTACCGTGGCGTCCGGCCATCTTATCGCCGACCGAAATCTTTCTCTTTTGGGCAATATAGCAGCGAACCACCATATTGACGCCGGGAGAAAGCTCGTCGGAGGTCTCACGGGTGAAGACCTTGACGTCCACGATGATGCCATACTCGCCGTGCGGAACGCGCAGCGAGGTGTCTCTGACCTCACGGGCCTTTTCGCCAAAGATGGCGCGCAGCAGGCGTTCCTCGGCATTGAGCTCGGTCTCGCCCTTGGGGGTCACCTTGCCAACCAGAATGTCTCCGGCACGAACCTCCGCGCCAATGCGGATGATTCCGCGGTCATCGAGCTCCTTGAGGACATCCTCACCGACGTTCGGAATGTCGCGGGTGATCTCCTCCGGCCCCAGCTTGGTGTCGCGAGCCTCAATCTCATACTCCTCAATGTGAATCGAGGTGTAGAGATCCTCCTTGACGAGACGCTCGTTGATCAGAACCGCATCCTCGTAGTTGTAGCCCTCCCAGGTCATAAAGCCGATCAGCATATTCTTGCCCAGCGCGATCTCGCCGTTCGCGGTGGCGGGGCCGTCTGCGATGACGTCACCCTTCTTGATCAGCTCGCCCTTCTGGAGAATCGGGCGCTGGTTGACGCAGGTGCCCTGGTTGGAGCGCATAAATTTGGTCAGGCGGTACTCATGATCGATGCCGCTGTCGTCGGTAATCACAACCTTGTTGGCCGAAACGGCCTTGACAACGCCGTCGTGCTTCGAGATGACCGCAACGCCCGAATCGACCGCAGCCTTATACTCCATGCCGGTGCCGACAATCGGCGACTCGGTCTTGAGCAGCGGAACCGCCTGACGCTGCATGTTCGAGCCCATCAGCGCACGGTTGGCATCATCGTTTTCAAGGAAGGGAATCATCGCGGTTGCGACCGAGACGACCATCTTCGGCGAAACGTCCATGAAGTCGACCTTTTCACGGTCTACCTCAAGAATCGAATCGCGATAACGAGCCGCCACGCGGGGACGGGCAAAATAGCCCTCCGCAATCGGGGCATTCGCCTGCGCGACGATATACTCGTCCTCGACATCCGCAGTCATATAGACTATCTCGTCAAGGATTTTATGGTTCGCATGGTCAACCTTGCGGTAAGGCGCTTCGATAAAGCCGTACTCGTTGATCCGCGCAAAGGTCGCAAGGTAGGAAATCAGGCCGATGTTCGGGCCTTCCGGCGTTTCAATCGGGCACATCCGGCCATAGTGGGTGTAGTGAACGTCACGAACCTCAAATCCGGCTCGGTCACGGGACAGACCGCCGGGGCCCAGCGCCGACAGACGGCGCTTATGGG
>CAZVAV010000365.1:0-2379 GCA_964625135.1 uncultured Oscillospiraceae bacterium
ATTCCTCGATAAACTGCGATGCTACCGCTCCGTCGGCTGTCGCGGTCACAATCTGGCGCATCGGCTTGGTGCGGGCGTCTCCCACCGCGAACACCCCCGGAACACTGGTTTTGGTCGTTTCATCCGCGACAAGATACCCTGCCGCATCGGTTTTGACCTGCTCCGCAAAGAGTGTGGTATCCGGTACACGGCCGACCGCGACAAAAAGCCCCTCGCAGGCAAGCACCCTCTCGCTGCCGGTGAGCACGTCGGTAATCTTCACCCCGGTCAGCCGCTTGTCCGAAAGCAATTCGGAAACCTTGCTGTTCCAAAGGATTTCAACTCCGCTTTCCTCCAGCGCCTTGAGATAGATCGGAGAGGCTCGCAGGCTGTCCCTTCGGTGGATAAGGTAAACCTTTTTGCAGAGCTTTGCAAGCAGCAGCGCGTCGGCGACGGCGCTGTTTCCACCGCCGGATACGACCACCGTCTTGCCCCGATAGGCCATGCCATCACATGCCGCGCAGTAAGCGACCCCTCGTCCGCGCAGCTGCCGCTCCTGCGGAAGACCGAGCTCGCGGGGATACGCCCCGGTGGCGAGAACGACCGAACGAGCCAGAAAGACGCCCTCGCTGCTCTCGATTCGCTTGGGGGAAGCCTTGAGATCGACCGCCGATACCTCGGCATAGCGGGTTTCGGCTCCAAACCGCTCGGCTCCCTTCTGCATCCGTTCACCCAGCTCGAAGCCGTCCACCCCGTCGTCAAAGCCGGGGTAGTTGTCCACCTGCCCGGTGGTTGCCATCTGACCGCCCGCCGAGAGCTTTTCAAGCACCAGCACCGAGAGACCTGCCCGCGCCACATAGAGCGCCGTCGTGTAGCCGCCCGGCCCGCCGCCGATCACAAGTACATCATAAATCCGATCCGTCATTCCGTTCTCCTCCTATTTGTCTTTTGTTAAAGCGCGCCGTTTTCCTTGAGCCAGTCGTTGATCTGCGCCTTGGAGGTGGGGGCGATCAGCGGTTCCCCGATCGTCTCGCCCTTCTTAAACAGGATCAGCGTGGGGATGGTCTCGACCTCAAAGCGCTCGGCCAGCGTGGGCTGCTCGTCGATGTTGACCTTGCCGATTCCGACCCGGCTCTCGTGCTCATTCGCGAGCTGGTCGACGGCGGGGGAGATTCTGCGGCAGTAGCCACACCAGGGCGCCCAAAAATCAACCAGAACCGGCTGCTCGGACGAAAGAACCTGTTGATCAAAATTTTCCTTGGTGGTTGTAAATACGCTCATAAAAATTCTCCTTTTTGTTGCGGCGAAAATGCTTCGCCTGTTCGCCTCTGTCCGGCGGTCATGAGTAGGATACCCAGTTAACACCGTTTCATCGGCACATTTTTAACTGTAATTTATTTGATTTCAATTTGTACTGTAAATATATCATGTACAGATAGAGTTGTCAAGCCTTTTGCAGAAATTTGCATTTCCCTGTGATATCGGGTCGGATAAGCTGACATTTTAGTGTATTGAGAACAAGCCTAATTGGGAAAACCGCCTAGGATCTGGCAAAATTAGGTGTTTTTTGTCGAATCATTTATTTTTTTGTATGTTGTACATTACTTGATGCAGTGCTATGCTAAAAGCAGGAAATTAACACACGGCAATCAAATGTGAACCATTTGCATCCGCGCAGGGATGCGAAAGGAGGAATTTGCCATGAAGCGTTCGGGTGGCAATCGTTCGCCCTTTGGACAGCCTTCTCAACGGAGCGACTCAAGCGGGTCATCTTATCAGGCATTGCCGAGCATTTTCTCGCTCCCAGTTGCTCCCGGATTTTTTGAACCATCGACAAGAAGCTTCGCGTCAATGTTTTCGGCACCGACACCACCGGCAGCTCTGGCTTATGAGGAGCCGCCACCCCCGCCCGACAATGTACCGGCATCGCACCTTCATCTTGGCGCGGCCAGCGGCGTGATGATTCCCAATAATTTTGCAGAGACGATCAAGCTCGCCATACCGGGCGCTTTTTCTGCAGAGCCCTGCATCGGTGTGTTAACCGCCTCGGCAAGCACCAACCAGTCAGATCGGAAAATTCTGGTGGATGTCTACCGCTATTTGGATCTCCGGCTGGTCTGCCATACCTGTGGGACGGGGATTTTAGAGAAAATGGTCTATCGCGACCACCAGCCGGCGACCTGCCTTGTCGCACCGGCAAATGATCATACGAAATTGATTCGATCGACCGTTGAATCGATGCGGATTCCAATCTGGCAGGGAGAACTCAGAGTACCGGGTCATGCCAAGGCCTTTTTTCAGACCTGCACCTTTCCGCTATTGTGGACACAGGGGATGAGAGATCACCTGAGTGGTTGGAACAAAAATGTAGCGGGCACCTACCCCAGCGTTCGCATGGGG
>CAZVAV010000366.1:0-2372 GCA_964625135.1 uncultured Oscillospiraceae bacterium
GTTCCAATGCTCTTTGTTCATGTGCCAGCCGGGGCTGACCGACATGAAAATCTACCGGAGGAAATCTGCCTCCAGCGGATCGCATTTGAGGTTGATACACAGCTTGCCGTCTCGCTCAAAAATGAGCGCAAACCATTTGCGGCTCACGGCATGACGCATGATGGTGTTGCTTTTGTCCTCAAAGGGATAGTCCTCCACCGCACCGGGGTAGGTTAGGCAATATGCAATTAACTCCGCTCTGGTCATATAAAACACCTCCCACTGCAAAACTTCTATTGCTTTTAGTATAGGACATTTTTCGCCTAAGAGGAAGCATAAAAAAGCAACTACAGCGTAAGCATTTTTTTGCCTTTGCGTTGCAGGTGTGGTATGATACTCAAAACTACGTGAGCTTTTGAGTTTTTTCGAATTTTCACCATTTTAGCGAAGAATTTGAAAAAACATTTTTCCGCTATTGGCACAAAACAGTAAAACCGCAAGGTATTTAGCCTTGCGGTTTTACTGTTTGTAGAAAAGCGGCAAATGTGTGGTTTGCCGTTTTTATCCATGCACAATATCAAAAGCAGAGCCGCATTGCACCGCATTTCGCTGTGCCGTGGCTCTGTTCTTTTGGGGAGCTAATTGGCACAGCCCTCTTTTCTCGATTGATTATCCACCCCGGGTAACGTCCTGCTTGTCGTACCATTCCAGTGCGTCAAACCAGTCCTGCTCGGAAAAATCCGGCCAGAGACGATCCACCACAAAAAAATCGGCGTAAACCGACTGCACCGGCAGCAATCCCGACAGGCGGCGCATCCCGCCCCAACGGATCACAAGATCAATCCGTGAAATATCGCGGGAATGCAGTCGGTTTTGAACAGGCCCCGGGCCTTCACCCGAGAGATCCCATTCCCAGCCGTAATTGACCAGAAAATTGACCCGAATCCCTCCGCCGTTGAGATCGATACGGCGGGTGTAGGGAAGAAGCTGCCGTGGAAAGGCCACCGAGTCCTGTCGCCCGATGACCAGCAGCGAGCAGGGCTCCCGCGCGATCATCTCGATCGCATCCACGCAGGCCTGTGAAAAGGCCGCAACCTGCGCGGCCGGTCGGCGGACGTTATCTACGGTGAAGCCGTAGTAGGTGATTTCTCTGATGCCACTCTCCTGTGCGAGGTGAAGCAGGTCGAGACCGGGCATAAGCCCGTGGGAATACCCATCGGCCTTCTGGAGGCCGGAACGGGTGGCCCAGCGGCGGTTGCCGTCGGGAATGATTCCGACATGGGCGGGCTTTCTCATGGGACCCCTCCTGATCCGTGTGAAATTGCGGCGCGGATGAGGGAAACCTACCTACCCCATTGAGGAAAGATCCCGCGCGAACGCCGCGCTGCCGGTTCTAGTATGAGGGGATCGCGGGTTCGATATGCCGCCAAGACGGGCGGAAGGGCAAATTTTACCGTCAGAGATCACTCTGCGCGACCGAGTGAACCGTCTCTGCGATTTGCTTGAGCAGCGCCGGTTCGGCCTCGGGTGGGGCGAAGGTGAGAGTGCGGGCATCGAGGCTTGCGAGCACCTCTAGCCAGAGAGCCGACAACGCCCAGCGCCCATAGGTCAGATCGAGGTGAAAGCCGTCGCGGGTCAGTCTGCGGCCGCCCCGGTCGAGATCGAAGGAGGGCAGAGCGCGAAGCGCCTGAATCATCTCCCCCGCGGGAATGATCGGCAGTCCTGTCTTTGCTGCCGCGCGATGATTCGCCGCACGGAGCGTCTCAAACATCCGGCGCTGATCACAGTCATACAGCATAAATTTGGGATGGTCGCTGTCTCGCTCATAAGCCCAGGTTTCATGCAGATATTGACGCGCATGCGGTGCGTACTTGTGTGCCAGTCGCGAGAGCTGGGTGAGATAGGGAAAGTAGGTGGCGGGCTCGCCGCTGTGGTGGCTGGCCTGCTGCAGGGTAATGATGTCCCAATCAGCCAGTGCCAGTGCCTCACAAATCGAGATGTGGCGATCGGTGGTCTCGCCGTTATGTTCATAGAGTGCGTCACGGTTGCCGGTGGCAATCCCCTCCCAGTGACGTCGCAGTGAGCAGCCCGGGATGTAGAGATTTACGGTATCAAGCTTTAACCCGGCTTGCTTGGTCATGCCGGACAGCATCGCGTGAGCATCCTGCGAAAAGCTGTTTCCAATCGAGAGAATCCGAAGCAAGGTTTATCCTCCTTTTCAGGGGTTATATTAAGGCGTATCACTATTTGAAAATGACATGTTCCAGTATACCTCAACGTGTTATCCTTTTCAATCACGAAAGAAAGGGCGAAGAATGTCTAAAAATTTTATTTAGTTGAAAAAAGGTGTTGACAAATGGACGTGCTATCGTTTATAATAGCATACGTTGCAC
>CAZVAV010000367.1:0-2371 GCA_964625135.1 uncultured Oscillospiraceae bacterium
AAAACCTCTCCCTCATGTTTCCCATGAAAATTTAATCGTTCAATCTATGCTACCGGTCGAACCGGCATGGATCCCCTACTTGATTTTGCCCTTTGCCCATCCGGCAAGCTGGCGTTGGCGCACCCGTCCGATGGCGAGTGCCTCGGGCTTGATGTCCTCGGTCACGGTGGTGGCGGCGGCCACATAGGCTCCCTCGCCCACGGTGACAGGCGCGATGAGATTGGTGTTGCAGCCGATGAAGGCATGGTCGCCCACAACGGTGCGGTATTTATGCAGACCGTCATAATTGACGGTGACCACGCCGCAGCCGACATTGATCCTTGCGCCGAAATCGCTGTCTCCGATGTAGGTCAGATGCGCGAAGGAGGTGTTTTCTCCCACCGTCGAGTTCTTTACCTCAACGAAATTGCCGATCTTGACCGAATCGGCGATGACGCAGTTTGGCCGAAGCTGGGCGAACGGCCCGATCTTTACCCCGGAGCCGACCCGGCTCTCGGTGAGCTTGGAGGAATCGATGACGCAGTGGTCGCCGATCTCACAATCGGTGATCTGGGTGTTGGGCCCGATGACACAGCCCTCTCCGATGACGGTTTTGCCGAGCAGCAGACAGCCGGGCAGAATTTTCACATCCGAACCGATTGTCACATCCGGCCCGATCATGACCCCGTCCGAGAGCGGGATATCCACCCCCGCGGCGTAAAGGTCGTCGAGAATCCTGTCCTGAGCGATCCGGTTGAGCTGTGCAAGAGCACGGCGGTCGTTGGCGCCCAGTGCAATTCTTCTGTCCGGGCAGGAATAAGCCCCCGCTTTTCTGGAAAGGGAGGGGGCCAGCCCGACCAGATCGGTCAGGTAATATTCCCCCTGCGCGTTTTGATCCTGTAAAAGCGGCAGCGAAGCAATCAGATATTCGGTGGAAAACCAGTAGGCTCCCGAGTTGATTTCGTCGAGCAAAAGCTCCTGGTCGGTGGCATCGGCCGCTTCGACAATGCGCGAAAACGCCCCGTTCACCCGTACGATCCGTCCGTAGCGCCCCGGCGCATCCACCCGGGCGGTCAGCGCGGTAACCGCGTTTTTCTCGGCAACGTGAAAGTCGAGCGCCGCGAGAAGCGCGCTGCTTTCCATCAGCGGTGCGTCTCCGCAGAGAACCGCGACCGATTCAACCCCGCGGTCGAGCGCGTCACGCAAAAAGGGCAATGCCATCCTTACCGCGTGGCCGGTTCCCCTGCGCTCGGCTTGGACGGCGGTGCGGCAGCCCTCGGGCAGCAGCTCGAGCACGCCGCGCGGATCATCCGAGACGACGGTGCAGAGATTGTGGGGGGAAATGCCGGCATCGGTGCAGGCGTCGAGCACCCAGCGAAGCATCGGCTTGCCGAGCAGCTCGCAGCAGACCTTCTGCCGGGAGGATTTCATCCTCGTCCCGTCGCCGGCGGCGAGCAGGACGGCGGCAATTTTCTGATTCATGACGCCCTCCTTTGCGTGCGATGCACGCACAGTTATATTATGGCAAATGCTGCTGAATATTTCAAGCGGTTTAAGGCAAAATGCCGAAATTCGTTGTTTTGGATGAAAATCCGATCCCCTTTGGCCGAAAAAGAAAGAGAACGCACAGCAAAGGTGCCCGGGGAGCGGGTTGTTTGACCCGTGCTCAGGCTTCCTCAAACAGACCGACGAAGGAATGACGGTATACCCCCAGCGCCATCCCGATGCCGATCCAGGTCAGAACCACCGAGGTACCGCCCGCGGAAAAGAAGGGCAGCGTCAGCCCGGCGACCGGCAGCAGCGAAAGGCACATGCCGATTCCCCAGAAGGTTTGAAACGAAATCATTCCAAAGACCCCGACGCAGATGAAGCGACCCAGCGGGTCACGGGCGCCGCGGGCGTCAACGAGCAGCTTGATGCAGATGATGCCGAGCAGCAGCATAATGAGCACGCAGCCGAAAAAGCCAAGCGCCTCCCCCGCAAAGGAAAAGATAAAGTCGTTGTGCATTTCGGGCACATACTGGTGCTCCCCGTGCAGCACCCCCTTGCCCCAGATCTGCCCCGAGCCGATGGCGGTCATCCCCAGCGACTGCTGGTAGCCCGAGCCCGCCGGATCGAGCGCGGGATTAAAGACGGTGAGAATCCGCCCCTTTTTGTCATCGTCGAGCAGGAAAAACCAAACGATCGGAGAAATGGCCACCGCCGAGCCGACGGCGGTCAGGATATATCCCAAATGCAGCCCAGCGGAAAACAGCATGCAGGCAAAGATCGCCACAAAGACCATCGCGGTGCCGTGGTCGCCCTGCGCCACGATCATCAGGGTCGGAATCGCCCCGTGGATGCAGAGCAGCGCCAGCGTCTTGGGCTGGTTGACCGTTTCCCGCACCTTTTC
>CAZVAV010000368.1:0-2371 GCA_964625135.1 uncultured Oscillospiraceae bacterium
CGCAGCTCCAGAACATCCGAACGGCCGATGCTGCTGCCAATACAGCAGCCGGAAAGAAGCTGCGCCACCCGGCGCAGCCAGAGCGGAACATGGGCCTTGGCGTAGGCGAACTTAAACAGCAGGGAAAAGAGCATCGAAAAAGTCAGCGCTCCCGCCGCAACTCCCAGCCACTTCCCGAACAGGCCGCCCATCGCGGCCACCGCGAGGGTAACAAGCAGCGGTGCGTCCATCTCGCTGCGCCCCTTTCCTCCCTTCGCTGCCGGGCGGGACGCGACCTCGACCGGCGCCTCCCCGAGGAGCGAGCCGTTACGCCCGGCGGTGGCTCGGTCGATCACCACAATCAAGCCGGGGAGCGCCGCGATGCCAAAGACCATCCGCACAAATTGCAGCACCGCAACCTTAGGCACATCGGCTCCCATGTCCATCGCGATCAGCGGGGTGTCGCTCATGCCGCCCGGCATCGCACAGAGCAGCGCGGTCAGCAGATCAAGCGGGGTCGTCCGCCAGATGATGACGCCGACCACCAGATTCAGCAGCAAAAAGCAGCTCATCACGACCACAAAGGGCTTGGCCACCTGAGGGAGCTGCCGAATGTCCTCCCGCGTGATTCCGCAGCCGAGAAATGCCCCGGTGGTAATCTGTGCCGCAAGCTTGGCGTCAGGCGGCATCAGCGCGGACCCGAAGCAAACGTTAAGCACCGCGGAGCCGATGATCGCACCGACCAGAATGCCAGCCGGAACCTTGCGCTTGAGCATCAGCCATCCAAAGCATCCGCCCGCAAGGAGGGTCAGCGTCATCTTCCCCCAGAGCATCATGTCATCCACCGCCTGTTGTTTATTGGTTTTATTTTACACCGTTTTGACCGGCGGCGCAAGGCAAAAGATCAGCAGTTTCGACGCAAAGCCGCTCCGATGCACCAAAAAACCGCAAAGGCCGCGAGGTTGACCATCACCACGCTTGCCCCTGCGGGAAGCGAAAAGAGATAAGAGGCCACCAGCCCGACCGTGAAGCCCCCCACCGAAACCGCCGCCGAGCAAAGCACCACACTGCGAAAGCTCTGAAACACCCGCATCGCGGTCAACGCGGGAAAAATCACTAGGCTCGAAATCAACAGCGCTCCCATCATCCGCATGCCGACCACCACCGTCACAGCGGTGAGCATCGCGAGGAGAGTGTTGTAAAAGCCGACCGGCACGCCGGTGGCCCGGCCAAACGCCTCGTCAAAGGTGATGGCGAAGATTCTGTGATAGCAAAACAGGTAGAGAAACAGCACCACGGCGGACAGCACGATCGAGAAAAGCACATCCGAGCCGCTCATCGCGAGGATGCTGCCAAAGAGGTAGCCGTTGACGTCGGCGTTCATCCCCGACGAAAGGGAGGTCACAATCAGCCCGGCGGCCAGCGCCGAGGAAGAGATGATGGCGATTGCCGCATCCCCGTTGATCGAGCTGTTGGCGCTGATCCGCAGCAGCAAAAAGGCCGCCAACATGACCACCGGCACCGCCACCGCAAGCGGCGCGACCCCCAGCACCAGCCCGACCGAGACCGCGCCGAAGCCGACATGCGACAGCCCGTCCCCGATCATCGAGTACCGCTTGAGCACCAGACTGACCCCGAGCAGAGCAAGGCAAAGCGACACCAGCGTCCCGGCCAGCAGGGCGCGCAGCATAAAGCCGTAGGAAAACATTTCGCGCAGCGTTTCGATCATTCCTCGCGCCCCCCCTCAAGGCGGCGCAGCGCGTCGCTCTGAAAATATTCCTCCACCCCGCCAAAAAAGGCGCGGCGGGTCGCCATCTGTAGCACCTTGTTTGCGCGGCGCACCGAGGCGAGATCGTGCGAGACCATCAGCACCGTCACAGCATGACGGCGGTTGAGATGGTCGATGAGATCGTAGAGCTCCGCCGAAGCGCCGGGGTCGAGCGCGGCGGTCGGCTCGTCGAGCAGCAGCAGCCGATCGGCGGCGCAAAGGGCGCGGGCAAGCAGCACCCGCTGCCGCTGTCCGCCCGAAAGCGCGCGAAACGACCGGTCGCAGAGCGTCTCGGCTCCGATCCTGCGCAGCATCTCGGCGGCACGATCCTTCTGGGCGGACGTATAAAACGGACGCCACCCCGACGACCCGATGCAGCCCGACAGCACCACCTCCCGCACCGAGGCGGGAAAATCCCGCTGTACGGCGGTTTGCTGCGGCAGATAGCCGATCTCACGGGGGGAGACCCCATGATAAACAATCTCCCCCGACCGGGGCGACGCCAGTCCCAGCAAGCCCTTGATCAGCGTGCTCTTACCCGAACCGTTGGGCCCGACGATGCAGAGATAGTCCCCCTGCTCGACGGTGAAGGACAGCTCCTCCACCGCGATCTGGCTGCCATAG
>CAZVAV010000369.1:0-2364 GCA_964625135.1 uncultured Oscillospiraceae bacterium
GCCGGCATGAATCCGTCGGAAACAGCGGAGCTGATGGAGAACATCCTGAAAATCCGCGATACCTTCCAGATTGCCATCATGCTGATCGAGCATGACATGAACCTTGTCATGGGTATCTGCGAGGGCATCTGCGTCCTCAACTACGGTCGGATCATCGCCAAGGGCACCGCCGACGAGATCAAGAGAAACCCGGTGGTCATCGAGGCCTATCTGGGCAAGAAGAAGGAGGGGTGAGCTTTGCTTCAGGTTTCGGATATCAACGTCTATTACGGTGCGATCCACGCCATCAAGGGGGTCTCGTTCGAGGTCAACCAAGGGGAAATCGTCACGCTGATTGGCGCGAACGGCGCGGGCAAAAGCACCATCCTCCAGACCGTCTCTGGTCTGCTGCGCAGCAAAACCGGCTCGGTCACCTTTCTTGGAGAATCGATCAGCGCCATTCCGGCGCACAAGCTGGTCTCACGCGGGCTGGCTCATGTTCCCGAGGGACGGCGGGTCTTTTTGCAGATGACGGTGGAGGAAAATCTTGAGATGGGGGCCTTCACCCAGCCTCCCGCAGGGGTCGACGCCGACCTTGGACGGGTCTATGCGCTTTTTCCCCGTCTGATGGAGCGCCGCCGCCAGATTTCGGGCACCCTCTCGGGCGGCGAGCAGCAGATGCTGGCGATGGGACGCGCTCTGATGAGCCACCCAAAGCTGCTGATGCTTGACGAGCCCTCGATGGGGCTCGCCCCGATTCTGGTCGAGCAAATCTTCGACATCATCCGGGCGCTTCACAAGTCCGGAACCACTATCCTACTGGTCGAGCAGAACGCGCAGATGGCTCTTTCGGTGGCCGACCGCGCCTATGTGCTCGAAACCGGAACAATTGCCCTCTCGGGCACCGGACGCGAGCTTGCGCAAAGCGATGAAATCCGCAAGGCGTATCTGGGCGGATAAGCCCGTGAATTTTGAACCGCTTCACCCGCCCCGGGGAAAGCGGTTCTTTTTCTCTCTGCTCCTCTGCCGGGAACGATAAAATTGTTTGAACCATTTGAAATTTGCTTTTTCTTTTGTTATGCTTGTTATGCTAAGAGAAAAGATATTCAAAAAGGAGAGGTTCTTGATGAAGCAGTCCCTTCGGCGGATGACCGCCGTTTTGCTCACGGCAGCGATGCTGCTCGGCCTTGCGCTCACCGGCACGGCCGATGCCCCGCAACAGCCGGTCGTCATTCTGCACACCAACGATGTACACTGCGCCATCGACGGCACAATCGGCTACGCACAGATTTCCGCCTGCAAGAAAGAATTGCAGCAGCAGTACGGCAACGAAAACGTCGTCCTTGTTGACGCGGGGGATGCGATTCAGGGCGGGGTGATCGGCACCCTTTCCAACGGCGCCTACCCAATCGAGCTGATGAACGCCGCGGGCTATGATTATGCCATTCCCGGCAACCACGAGTTTGACTATACTGTTGAACGGCTTCTCTCTCTGACAGCTCAGGCAAAATTCCCCTATCTGAGCTGTAATTTTACCGAGCTTTCCTCCGGCAAGCCGGTTCTTGCCCCCTATGCCATCCGCACACAGGGCTCGGTCAAGGTCGCCTATGTCGGCATCTGCACCCCCGAAACCCTGACCAAATCCGCTCCGGCCTATTTTCAGAACGCCGACGGCAGCTACCGCTATGGTTTTTGCCAGAGTGACGACGGACAGGCGCTTTACCGCTCAGTTCAGCAGGCGGTCGATTCCGCCCGCGGTGAGGGAGCCGACTATGTTGTCGCCATTGGCCATCTTGGGCTGCACGGCGTCAGCGGGGTATGGAGCTCGAACGCGGTGATCGCCAACACCAGCGGCATCGACCTGCTGATCGACGGCCATTCTCACGAGCAGTATGAGGAGACGCTGACCGCCAAGGACGGCAAGCCGGTCGTTCTCGTCCAAACCGGAACCAAGCTCAACGCGATCGGCAAGGTGACCATCGATCCGGCGAGCGGTCGCATCACGCATGAGCTGATCGGCACCTATGACAAAAAGGATGCCGCTGTGGAAGCCGCCTTAAAGGACATTCAGGCAAAATACGACGCGCAGGTCAACCAGGTGGTGGCCAGAACCGCCGTTGCCCTCACCTCGAACGATCCCGCCACCGGGCTGCGGATGGTTCGCAGCCGGGAAACCAACCTCGGCGACCTCTGCGCGGACGCCTACCGGATCATGACCGGGGCAGAGATCGGGCTGATGAACGGCGGCGGAATTCGGGCCGATCTGGCGGCGGGCGAGATTACCTATGGCAATCTGATCGATGTGAACCCCTATAACAACGCAATCTGTGTCATCGAGGCGACCGGGCAGCAGATTCTCGACGCCCTTGAGTTCTCCGCGCGGAT
>CAZVAV010000370.1:0-2360 GCA_964625135.1 uncultured Oscillospiraceae bacterium
CCTGCTTCTGTGCTAAAATCTTTTCACTGGGCATATGGATTCACCTCCTGCAATGGGTTCGTGTATCCAATCCAAAAGCAAAAGCAGCAAAAAAGCCCTTTTCCACGATAGACGCGGAAAAGGGCGGTTCAAAGCGATTTACATCCTTTGTGCTCTTTCCTCGGCAGGCGGGATATCCCATTACGCCAGCGGCGCCTGCTGTCTTTGGATCGTGACAACAGAACTACTATAGCATAAAGGGAAGCCGGTGTCAAGGAAATTTTCGTATCAACAGGCGGTTTTCAGGCGGATTTTTTACGCCTGTCACCAAAGCCTGGCAGCAGCGGCAGAATTTTGTGCGCGGCGAGGGCGCCGCCTACTCCCAGCAGCGCACCCGCAAGCACGTCGAGCGGATAGTGCATCATCAGATAAACCCTCGAAAAGCCGATGAGCAGCGCGAGGGGCAGCATCGCCAGAAAGAGCCGCCGGTTTCCCGAAAGGCCGATCGAGCAGGCGGCCGCGACCGAATGCATCGTGTGGCCGGAGGGGAAGGAAAACGGGTCGGGCGACGGCGAAATGAGAAGCAGAATCGACGGGTCGGCGGCGTAGGGTCGAGGTCTGGCGATGAGCGGCTTGAGCAGCCCGTTTCCGACAAGCAGACAAAGCGCCATCGCCAGCAGCACCGAAGCCCCGGCGCGGCGGGTGGCGGGACGAAGCAGCAGCAGCGCGGCGAGCAGCAGCCAGAAAATCCCCCCGTCCCCCAAATGGGTAACGGCGGGCATGATGCGGTCGAGCAGCGGGGAAGAAAACCAGTCCTGCACCTTCCAGAGCAGGGCGGCATCCAGCGCCAATAGCTGGTTCATCGCGCGGTCTCCTGCGGGGGTGGGGCGGCAAAAAGCGCGTCAAGCTCGTCGTCGCCAAGCTCGCGGCATTCCCCCTCGGGCAGCGAGGGGTCAAGCGGCAGTCCGCCGATTTGGATTCGGCGCAGCGCTGTGACATGCGCGCCATTTTGGTCAAACATCCGCCGCACCTGATGATAGATGCCCTCGTAGATGGTCACCCGTGCGGTCAGCGGCGAGAGCGGTTCAAGAATCGAGGAGGAGGAGCGTTCTCCGCCGCCAAGATAAACCCCCTTGGCAAATTCCGCCACCAACGCGTCGGTGAGAATCGGCGCGTCGAGGGTCACCTCGTAAATTTTAGGCATGTGCTTTTTAGGGGCGACCAGCCGGTGAGAAAAATCCCCGTCGTCGGTGAGAATCACCATGCCGCTCGAATATTTATCGAGCCTTCCGGCGGGGAAAAGACCTTTGCGCAAAAGCGTGGGGGGAACCAGATCAAGCACCGTTCTGCTGTCGGGGTCGTCGGTTGAGGAGACCACGCCGAGCGGCTTATTCATCAGCAGGTAGAGGTGCTCTCGGTAGCGAAGCCGCTTTCCGTCGAGCAGCACCCGCTGGCGGTCGGGGTCGGCCTTTTGGCTCCCGCTCTTGGCGGTGAGGCCGTCGACGGTCACCGCGCCCGAGGAAAGCTTTTTTTTGGCGTCGCTGCGGGAAAGCCCCGCGGCGGCGGAGAGAAGTTTATCCAGTCGAAGTTCGGGCATGGGGTACCTCCATCTATGATTTTACATGGTGCTTTGTCCGTAAATAGGACGAGGGCCGGCGTTAACAGAAATTTAACATTCTCTCTTGGGATTCGTGTATTCACGAAATAAATTCGATAAATAGGAAATATAATACGCTCAAAAGCGAATCTCGTCAATTGTAAGTTTTTCTAGGTCGCTTGACCGATTTTCCAAAATGGGTATCATGAGAAAACGATAGGGATGATTGCGGCTCCTTATCGTGCGTTAAGCCCGCAATTTAATTTTGACTTAAATCTCTTTTTTAGACACCAAATGGTGTTTTTTCAACGCATCCGCACATGAAGCGGCGTATAATTTCAACGAATATCATAGAGGGAACAAAACACAAACGGCATATAGCCGAGAATGGCTCAATAGAAACTAAAAAAGGAGAGGTTTTCATGTCGGACTACATTCAACAAATCTTTGATCGCACCGATTTGCAGGTGCTCCGGGGTCTGCTCATCGATGGCATCGGCGATCAAGACGCCATCGATCAGCGCTCTTATCAGCAGAGGCTTGACGAGAGCAGCGCACCGATGCAGCAATATCTGAGCAGCACCTGCCCGGACGAGGAGAAGCGCGACGCGGCTTTCGGTGACATTTCTCAGGCGCTGACCGCGCATCAGGACGTTTATTTTGAAATCGGACTGAAATGCGGCGCGCGCCTGCTGTATCAGCTTTTGTGTGAGCGCTAGTCATCCGAAAAAAGTTTCGATCAAACCTTTTCAAAGGTTTGCGGGTTTTTAGGGCAGCGCCCTAA
>CAZVAV010000371.1:0-2360 GCA_964625135.1 uncultured Oscillospiraceae bacterium
AAATCGAGTCGCCCGAGTGGATGCCCGCGCGCTCGACATGCTCCATGATGCCGGGAATCAGGAAATCCTCGCCGTCCGAAATCGCGTCGACCTCGACCTCGGTTCCCATCATATATTTGTCGATCAGCACTGGGTTTTCGAGCGCACCGCCCGCCGTGATGATGCCCATATACTCGATCACCCGCTCCGAATTGGGGGCGATGACCATGTTCTGTCCGCCCAGCACATACGACGGACGCAGCAGCACCGGGTAGCCAAGGCTTTCGGCGGCGCGGACGGCCTCCTCGGTGGTCATGACGGTGTGACCCGCCGGACGCGGGATGCTGCACTGCTCAAGGATTTCATCAAACCGCTCGCGATCCTCGGCGGCGTCGACCGAATCGGCGCAGGTGCCCAGAATCCGCACGCCCCGATCGGCGAGATGGCGGGTCAGGCTGATGGCGGTCTGTCCGCCGAACTGCACCACCACGCCGTAGGGCTTTTCGGTGGCGAGGATGCTGTCGACGCTCTCGGGGGTCAGCGGATCGAAATAGAGCCGGTCGCCGGTATCGAAGTCGGTCGAAACGGTCTCGGGGTTGTTGTTAACGATGACCGCCTGATACCCGGCCTCCTTCAGCGCCCAGACGCAGTGAACCGAGCAGTAGTCAAACTCGATGCCCTGCCCGATCCGGATCGGGCCGGAGCCAAAGACGATGACCGTCTTTTTCTCGGACGGATGATGGCTGATAAACTCCGCGGCCTCGTTCTCCTCGTCATAGGTCGAATAGAAATAGGGCGTTTCCGCGGGGAACTCGGCGGCGCAGGTATCGACCATCTTGTAAACCGCCTCGCGGTGAAACGGTGCGGGCTCAACGCCCGAGAGGGCCTTGATCGAGCTGTCAAGGAAGCCGAATTTTTTTGCTCTCAGATAGAGCATGTCGTTGAGCGCACCCTTCTCAAGCTGCCGCTCGACCACCGCGAGGTTATAAAATTTATAGAGGAACCAGCGGTCAATCCGGGTGATGCGGAAAATTTCCTCCACATCCTCAACGCCGCGATAGAGCGCCTCATAGACGGCAAAGAGCCGGGTGTCGTCCTGTGTGTTGACCCGCGTCATAATCTGCTCGTCGGTCTCGTTTTTCAGCTTGGGGGAGCGCATCGAGGTGAGCTTCAGCTCGATCGACTGGGCGGCCTTCATGATCGCCTGCTCGAACGAGGTGCCGATGGCCATGACCTCGCCGGTTGCCTTCATCTGGGTTCCGAGCTTTTTCTCTCCGTAAACGAACTTGTCAAACGGCCAGCGCGGATACTTGACAACGACATAGTCGATGGCCGGCTCGAAGCAGGCATAGGTGCAGCCGGTGACGGCGTTGACAATCTCGTCGAGGGTATAGCCGATGGCGATCTTGGTCGCGACCTTGGCGATCGGATAGCCGGTTGCCTTGGAGGCGAGCGCCGACGAACGGGATACGCGGGGGTTGACCTCGATGACGGCATACTCAAAGCTGTTGGGATTGAGTGCGAACTGGCAGTTGCAGCCGCCCTCAACGCCGAGCGCGTCGACAATGCTGATCGAGGCGGTGCGCAGCATCTGGTATTCCTTGTCCGCGAGGGTGACCGCCGGGGCGATGACCACCGAGTCGCCGGTGTGGATGCCGACCGGATCGACGTTTTCCATCGAGCAGACGGTGATCAAATTCCCCTTCGAGTCGCGGATGACCTCGAACTCGATCTCCTTCCAGCCCGAGACGCAGCGCTCGACCAGAATCTGGTGGATCGGCGAGTGGCGCAGCCCCGAGGTGGCGATCTCCTTGAGCGCATCGATGTCGGCCGCGATGCCGCCGCCGGTGCCACCCAGCGTAAACGCGGGGCGGACGATGACCGGATAGCCGATGACGTCGGCAAAGGCCAGCGCGTCGTCGAGGTCGGTGACCACCTTGGAGGGGATGCAGGGCTGGTTGATGCTCTCCATCGTGTCCTTGAAGATCTGACGATCCTCGGCCTTGTCGATCGTCTCGGGATTGGCTCCGAGCAGCCGCACGCCGTGCGCCTCGAGAAAGCCGTCCTTCGCCAGCTGCATCGAGAGGGTCAGCCCGGTCTGGCCGCCCAGCGTCGAAAGAACGCTGTCCGGCTTTTCAAGCTCAATCACCCGCTTGACCGTCTCAAGGGTAAGCGGCTCGATATAGATGCGGTCGGCCATCCGCTTGTCGGTCATGATGGTGGCGGGGTTGGAGTTGATCAGAACAACCGCCAGTCCCTCCTCCTTGAGTGCGCGGCAGGCCTGCGTTCCGGCGTAGTCGAATTCGGCGGCCTGTCCGATGACGATCGGGCCGGAGCCGATCATTAAAACCTTTTTGATATCACTGCGAAGCGGCATCTTA
>CAZVAV010000372.1:0-2356 GCA_964625135.1 uncultured Oscillospiraceae bacterium
TATAACACAAACAGCCCTTTGAGGTTCCCCAACCTCAAAAGGCTTGCGCTCAATCTTGCGTTCACCCGCATGACTGAACTTGTCTGTGGTCTCAAGGCTTAGAGCCTTTAGATACGAAAGCTCAAACGTGCGGATGCCTGCTAAAGATGTCTACACGTTTGGCTTTCTCTTTTGGTCTGAGTGACTGGATTCGAACCAGCGGCCTCTACCACCCCAAGGTAGCGCGCTACCAACTGCGCCACACCCAGATAGCTGTTTTATTTTGGACAGCTCAATTATTATAGCAGGGAGATAAAGAAATTTCAAGGGCTTTTTACGAAAAAGTGCTGTTTCTTAAAAATTCTGCAAGGAATTGTCCTATGGAGCCGAACGGGCAGCGAAAAACGGGTGAGCGTTTATGGAGTAGCCTTTTGGTAACAGAGCCGACGCGCGCCGGGAAATCCCTCGGTCAGGGGGATGACCGGGATAATCTCGGCGCGGCGATCCGGTTGTATTTCCCGGCGACCGAATGAATGAAAAAGAATGTCAAATCACGGTGAGGCTTCGCCATTGCGCAAGCGGTTTTGCTGCGCTATAATGGTGTGGTTGGAGCGGATCAGTCCCCAGCCCCGTCGTCATAGCGAACTCCTTCGATGTGCAGGCAGCGGATATCCTGATAAGGGTAGCTCGAGAGAGGCCGACAGTCGCAGTCATAGGAATGCGCCGCGACATAAATGGTGCTGGGGGAGGGAATCAGCCCCCGGATTTCGACGACGACCGGTGAGTGGTGGAATCGATCCTCTTCGATGTCGAGCTGGATGACATCTCCCGGGCGCATCTGCAAAAGACCAGTCTCGGTGGCGTAAGGCCCGACCCCTTGATTTTTGGTCAGGAAGTTATAGAGGTACTGCACGCCCGTCCAAGAGGCGGTCCGATTGGACGAGGTCAGGTAGTACCAGCCATAGGTAGGGGTAAAGTTCATCACGCCGCTTCCGGCGTAGATGCATTGGGACGCAAAATTGGTGCAGTCTCCGCCAAGGTCGGAGAAATCGAGAAAGTTCGGATTGCGAAAATATGCCCAGCGCTGCGCATAAGCAGCCGCGCTGCGCCGATCATAGGGGCGGACGGCAAGCGGCATCGCGGTTTCCTCCTTTGAGTACCTTTTGCTTTATGCTATGCGACGGCGGGTCGAACCGTTCACGAACGTAAAACTCATTTGAAAGGAAGGAATGACGGTGGCGCAACAAGATCCCCTTGCCCTGATCGGGAAGATGCGCAATTATTTTGAAAGCGGAAAAACCCTTACGCCAGACTGCCGCGCCGCCGCGCTGCGCCGGCTGCGTGCCGAGCTGATTGCGCGGGAAAAGGCGCTTTGTGCGGCGGTCATGGACGACTTTGGCCGTTCGGCCTTTGATACGGTGACCTGTGAGCTGATGCAGGTAAAAGAGGAGATCGATACGGCGCTCTCGAATCTCTCCCGCTGGATGACACCCCAAAGAGTGCCGGGCGGTCTGTGGAATTTTCCCTCCCGAGCCGAGATTCGGCCCGAGCCGCGCGGGGTGGTGCTGATTCTTTCCCCGTGGAATTATCCGATTCTGCTGGCTCTCGCTCCGCTGGTCGGGGCGGTGGCGGCGGGCAACTGTGTGCTGCTGCGTCCGTCACAGCGCACCGCCAACACCGCACGAGCGTTGCAGCAGCTGTTGGCAGCCGCCTTTCCCTGCTGCTATGCAGCGGCGGTTCTGGGGGATCACACGCTTTCCGATCGCCTGCTGGAGGAAAGGTTCGACTTGATTTTCTTCACCGGCAGTGCATCGGTGGGTAGGCGGGTGATGCAAGCAGCGGCAAAGCAGCTGACCCCGGTGGTGCTCGAGCTGGGTGGAAAATCTCCCTGCCTTGTCGATGAGACGGCGGCGGTGGATGCCGCCGCGCGCAGAATCGTCTGGGGCAAGCTGCTCAATGCGGGGCAGACCTGTGTCGCCCCCGATTACCTGCTGGTGCAGCGAACCGTCGCGGATCGGCTGGTGGGTGCGATCAAACGCGAGATCGAGCGCGGGAGCTACAACCGACCCGGCGCGCTGCCCCAGATCATCACCCGGGCACATGCCGAGCGCCTCGCGGCGCTGATCAGCCAGGAAACGATTGTGCTCGGCGGCGAGGTAGACCCCGAAGCCCGCCGGATTGCCCCGACCCTGTTGTACCCCGTCTCACCCGACGCGCCCTGCATGCGGGAGGAGCTTTTCGGCCCGGTGCTGCCGATTCTTGTCTACGACACCCTTGAGGAGGCGATCGGCCTGATCCGATCACGGGAGCGGCCGCTTGCTCTCTATCATTTTTCCCGTGACCGCAGGGCGATTTGCCGGGTGCTCCAAGAGACCTC
>CAZVAV010000373.1:0-2350 GCA_964625135.1 uncultured Oscillospiraceae bacterium
CCGCTGTGATCGACGGCATCAACCCCGAGGACCGCAACCTGAAGATGACCCGTCCGGCCTTCGGCGGTCACCTGATGGCGACCATCATCTGCCCCCGCTTCCGTCCCGCCATGGCGACCGTTCGCCCCGGCGTGATGAAGAAGGCTGTGTATGACGCTGCCAAGGCAAATGCCTGCCAGATCATCAAGCCGGCCTTCTCGCTCACCGAGACCGATCTTGAGACCAAGGTTCTCGAGGTTGTCAAGGCCACCAAGAAGCTGGTTGATCTCACCGGCGCCGATGTCGTTGTTTCGGTCGGCCGTGGCATCGGCAAGGACGTTCAGAAGGGCATTGCCCTCGCCGAGGAGCTTGCCGATGTGCTCGGCGGCGTTGTTGGCGGCTCCCGTGCCACCATCGACTCCGGATGGCTTTCTGCCGACCATCAGGTTGGCCAGACCGGCAAGACCGTTCACCCCAAGATCTACATCGCGCTCGGCATCTCCGGCGCCATCCAGCATAAGGCCGGCATGCAGGATTCCGAGAACATCATCGCCGTCAACAAGAACGACGCCGCCCCGATCTTCGAGGTTGCCGACTACGGCATCTGTGGCGACCTGTTCAAGGTTGTCCCGATGATGATCGACGCCTTCAAGGCGGCTAAGGAAAGCAAGTAATCCCCCTATTGTTCGCGTAAATAAGCCCGTCGCGACCATGGTTGACATGGCCGCGGCGGGCTTGCTTTATAAATTAATCCTCGTGAATGACCAGCTCCAGAATATCCGGCCTTGCATAATGCCCGGTCGGGTCAAAATCCATCCGGCTCAGCACAACCTGATCCATTTGCAGATCGGCCAGCAGCATCTCCTCGCGGCCATATACCGGCTCGACGAGGTATTTCCCGAACGGATCAACGACGCAGCTTCCGCCGGGGCAAAGATTCTCGGGCAACTGGTCGAGATCCTTCTGGTAATGGAAGCCCTCGGGGTACATCGACTTTGTGACGTATTGATTGCAGTTGATCACAAAGCATCTGCCCTCCAGCGCGATGTGACGCATGGTACATTGCCACTCCTCGCGGTTATCGGCCGTGGGAGCAAGATAGATCGATACTCCCTTTTGATAAAGAGCCGCACGAGCCAGCGGCATATAATTTTCCCAGCAGATCAGCGCGCCCATCGTACCAAACTCCGAATCAACGGTGGTAATCGAGCCCTCGTGTCCATCTCCCCAGATACAGCGCTCGGTGCCTGTGGGCTTCATCTTGCGATGCTTTCCGACGATGCTGCCGTCGGGTCCAAAGATCAGGAAGGTGCAGTAGAGGGTGCAGTTGTGCGCGTCACGCTCGGTGATTCCAATTCCCACATAGGCTTGGGCGCTTTTAGCGGCGGCGGCAAGCCGGTCTGTATCCGCGCTTGGAACGATCATCGAATTGTCATAGTAGACCTTCCAGTCCTCCCTGCCCTCTATCGTTCTGCTGCCCACAATATAGCCGTAGGAAAAGCCGCGGGGGTAGCAGGGAACGAACACCTCGGGGAACACAATTACATCCGCCTTCTGCTCCTTGGCCTGCTCAATCAGGTTCACCGCCTTATCGATGGTTGCATCCTTGTCAAACAGGACGGGGGACGCCTGCATGACCGCAATTCGGCATGTTTTCTTTAGATCAATCATTTCTAAGCCTCCTTGTAATTTCTACAGGCTTATGTTACCATAGATTGACCTATCTGAAAAACAGAAATAAATGATTTTCGTTATCAGCATTTATGATAAGGAGAGCTTATGGAAATTCGCAATCTGAGAACCTTTGCGCAGGTGGCCGAATCGGGCAGCTTCTCGCGGACGGCACAGCGGCTTGGCTACGCGCAATCCAGCATCACGGCTCACATCGGGGCGTTAGAAGAGGAATTGGGGGTTGCGCTCTTCACACGCAACGGAAAGCATATCCTGCTCTCCTCAGAAGGAAGGGCGCTTTTGGAATATGCCGATCAAATTCTTGCCCTCGAAGCAGAGGCGCGCGACCTTTTTCTGGACGAAGGGGAGCCCTCCGGCGTCCTGCAAATTGGCATTTTGGAATCGATCAGTGCGTCGGCGTATGCGGAGATTTTCACGCTTTTTTTGAAACGCTACCCATCGGTCGACGTTCGGGTGACAATTGCCACCACCCTGCAGCTGATGGATCTGCTGGAAAAGGGGCTTCTGGATGTCGTCATCACACTTGACAGCAAAATCAACCACCCGCGCTTTGTGACAATGACCGAATCGGCAGTTCCCATTCGCTTTTTCTGCGCAGCCGGTTCCCCTCTCGCCGTTCGGAACCCCCTCCCGCTGAGCGCCCTGCTTCAGGAGCGCTTTCTCATGACCGAGCGCGGCT
>CAZVAV010000374.1:0-1864 GCA_964625135.1 uncultured Oscillospiraceae bacterium
CGCCGGTACATATAAAGCAACAGCGACATTTTCCGCTCTGGATCAGAAAACCCTGGAGCAGGTTGGCCAGGCAGACGCAAAGCTCTCCATCATCATTGAAAACTGAGGCGGCCTTTGCGGTGGAAAGGAGTTGTGTGAATTGAAAATATGAAGTTGTATTCACAAAACAGCAAGCAAGGATGTAAAAAGTTACCTCAAAATCTATTTTTAAAGGAGAAAAATCACATGAAAAAACTATTCGCCCTTTTAGTCGCTCTTACTCTGGTCTGCTCGTTTAGCATGACCGCGTTGGCTGTTGCCAACGAAGATGGCACGGAGCTTGGCACCGATCAGGACGTCAAGATCGACAATACCGGTGACACCATCGTAAGCATTACCTCCGCTAAAGGCGATGCAGCAGGCCAGCTCTCGGTCACCGTACCCACCAGTGTCACCCTTGCGGTCAAAGCGAACGCCACCAACGAAAACATTCTGGGACCTGACAACTATTATATCACCAACAATTCAGCCTTTGCGGTTAAGGTCACCAATGTCGCTGTTGCAGAACAGGGGAATTTTAAGATTACGGGTGCCGGAACGACTGATACAGATATCGGTTCCATCACCCTGAAAAACAGCAAGGAAGCCACTGGCACTGCTCTCTCTGCCTGGATGGCGGCTGTGACTGGCACCAATTGGAATATGGCAAACAGCAGTGCTTCCGCCGACGTCAACAAGATCAAAATTCAATTTGGCGGCACAGTGACCGACGTGAAACAGGATATCTCCACTGCCAAAACTGCTTTCAAAATCACCTACACCGTGGCGGCTGGTGCTAACATCTAAGCGTTTACAACCGAACACAAAAAGGGTTGACAGTATGATTTTCCTCAGGCCGTGTCGGCAAACGCATTGCCGGCACGGTGTGGAAAATATTTACAGAAAGGGACGGCGCCATGCAGACAAATTCGAAAGAACGGAAAAAGAAAAAGCCTCTCATCCTTGTGATCATCCTGCTGGCGGCGGTGATTACGCTTCTTATCATGCTGCTTGTGCGGCAAAATAAGCCACAGGAGGTTATTGCGCCCGGGATGCGCGACGCTGGGGCCTTAATCGGCCAGATTGACGGAAAAACAGACGAAGAAATTCAAGCGGAACTTGACCGCATTGTGGATGAAGGGATGTTTAACATCTCCATCAATACTGATATTGCTATGAAAAACGGCGACGAAGAGGCCGAGCTGCGCATTGAGAACGTACCGGGCAACAAATACCTTATGAAAGTGAAAATTACCCTCGACGATTCCGGCGAGGTGCTCTATACATCGGGCTTGATTGAGCCCAACTACCATATCCAAAGCGCAAAATTCAGCAAGGCGCTTGCAAAAGGGGCTTACGCGGCGACTGCCACCTTTACCGCGCTGAACCCGGATACGGAAGAGGCGATCGGCAACGCCGCGGCTAAAATAACGATAACGGTTGAGAACTAATCCACGAAAGGGAGGTTGGTATCATGAATGCACTCTTGAGGCGCATATGCGCGCTGCTGCTTGGCACACTACTCCTTTTCGGCGTGGCGCTTCCAGCCTCAGCCGCCGAAACCGGCGGCACAACAGACGTATATCTCCAACAATCGCAGGCGCCGATCATCACCGGGATCACAGATGATTTTGTGCTGAAGGTCGGCGGTTCCGCAGAGTTGAAGGTCGAGGCGGAAGGTCCTGATTTGAAGTACCTGTGGGAAATCAGCGCCGACGGCGGATTGACCTGGAAGACGGTTTCCGACGCAGACAGCGAGATCTGCTCCATTCAAAAAGCTGTAGAAAACAAGCCTTCCGACCAGCCCTATCAATATCGGGTGACGGTATCCAACCCTTTCGGCAGC
>CAZVAV010000374.1:1874-2348 GCA_964625135.1 uncultured Oscillospiraceae bacterium
CGGCAGCGCCAAGGAAACGGTGCAGGTGCTGGTACATAATGATTACAGCTATAAAGTGCTGCCGGACGACAGCACGGAAACGGACGTCGGCGGCTGGATCCACGACGATACCCGATTGATTGTAGAACTCATTCAGGTGGAAACCGGAGTCCACGAGGATCTGCTGGGGTTGGTGGCGTCAGACTGTGTTCCGTACCGCGCCTATGAGGTGCGGCTGGTCAACCAGAATGGAGATATACTGCCTTATTTCGGCACACTGAAGGTACGTTTCAAGGTCGGCGAAGGCTTTAACGGAAAAGCCTTGCGGGTCTTCCACAGGCCCGCTGCCGGCGTAATCGAAACACTGACCGGTACTGTGGCCGATGGGCTGCTGCCCATCAGGACTGACAGCCTTAGCCCATTCCTCATTGAGGCGCCGAAGGCTGCGGTCTGTAAGATCACCGCCACTGCCGGAACAAATGGCTCCATCGCACC
>CAZVAV010000375.1:0-2347 GCA_964625135.1 uncultured Oscillospiraceae bacterium
GATCTGGGTGAAGGTGCCGATGCCCAGCAGGCCGACCCCCATCCCGAAGAAGGCGAAGAGCCGCGCGAGCCAGCGCCATCTTTCCCCCATCCCGCGCTCGATGTAATAGAACGGGCCGCCGAGCGCGTGGCCCTGCTCGTCAATGGTGCGGTAGCGGATGGCCAGCACCCCTTCGGAATATTTGGTGGCCATGCCGAAGAGGGCGGCGACCACCATCCAGAAGAGGGCGCCGGGCCCGCCCGCGACCAGCGCGGTGGCGACGCCAACGATGTTGCCGGTGCCGATGGTGGCCGACATGGCGGTGCACAACGCCCCGAAGCTTGAGACCTCTCCGTGTCCGCCCTCCTCGTTTTTGACCATATAGCGCAGCGCGCGGCCAAGGTGGCGCACCTGCAATCCGCCAAGCAGGCAGGTGAGCAGGATTCCGGTGGCGAGGATCAGCACAATCAGCGGCAGTCCCCAGACGAGGTCATCGATCGATACAAGTGTCTTTTGAATTTGTTCCAGCATCGTTTTCTCCCCTTTTTTCTGTTGCGCGGGTTCCCGCGCGTTGCCCTTCTCCCCGTGCCGGGGAGAAAAAAAGAAAGCCAAACTTTCAAATGAAAGCTCGGCTCACTGGAGAAAGGCAGATTTACTTGTCCCGGCCCGCCATCCGCAAAGTGGCGGACGGGGAGCTTGTTTGCCCCTCTGTCCTTTTGCCTGAGAGATCACCGGCTGTTTTGGCTTGCCGGCTTACACCTTCGGCGCTCCCGTGGGTCAATATCGTTCCACGGTTGAGACTCTCCAGAGATTGCTTTCCCGCGCGAACAGCCCGATTGCGGCCATTTCTTAACGCGGCTTTTATAGAATAGCACAAAATTGTATGCAATGCAAGAGCAATTGTCGTCGTGAAGAAAATTTAATGTCGATGTGCAGGGGCGGTAATACCAACGCCATTTGTACGCAACGGCGCGGAATTGTGTTTTATATAAGATCAGCTGTTTTTAAAAGGAAAAAATTGTAGTATTCCAACCGCCGTGCAACCGGGCGAATTCGGTTGAAATCGCCGGCTGCTTCGGATATAATAAAACAAAAAGGGCAGAGGCCTGCCCGGAAAAGGAGGGAGCAGCATGCGTCGATGGATTGAGATGGCGGCGATACTGCTGTTCGCCCTGCTTTTTTCGGTCACAGCCTTTGCACAGGAGGCGGTGCGTGTCAGCCTTGACGAGGTGTTTATCGAAGCGCCCGACGATCGCCCCCGGCGGATGAAGCTGGAGGAGCAACGGCTGCGGGTGGTCGTTGATCCGGGTACCATCCTCTATTTCCCGATCGAGAACGCCCAGCGTGCCGAGGATCTCTCGGGACTGCGCGCGGCGGTGCGCTGGAGCAAGGGGGAGGAGCTGGCCGCGCCGGCTCGCATCGAATACCGGCAGATGTATGATGCGACGGGAAACACCCCCTTGGGCTACCGCTATGTTGTCGTGCTTGCCCCGGCTGACGCGGGGGCCTTCGGCACCATGCAGGGGGAGGTCAAGGTGGCAAAGCGGCTCAATTCCCCCGCCGAGTCGGTTTCCTTCACGATATCGGTGCGCAGCAGCGAGCAGAAGGGCGAGGAAAGCCTCTATCGCTGCACCAGCCGTGAGCTTTGGGTCGATTTTTCCGGCACCGGGGAATGGGCAACCATCGAGTTTCCCGGCGGGGCGCAGTTTGTCGTCGCCACTCCGGGTCAGCGGCAGCTCAACATCGGCTGCTCGGTCGAGCCGTTTACCGACTTTGTCGAGCGGTATCCCGCCGCGCGGATGCGCTTTTTTTGCTGGGGCGGCCGCCCCATCTTCGACCATGAGGGGAAGCTGACGGTATCCGGGGAGCAAAACGAGTATTTCTACCGGGTGATTCCCGGCGGCTTGGTCGACTGCACCGGGCTTTATTCGGCGGAGGCGGGCGGCTTTGTCCTCGAGACCCGCAGCCTGACCGAGTTTGTGGTTTCCGATCGCCCCCTCGATTGGGGTGTCGCGGCTCCCTTGCCGGACAATCCTGCGGTGGGGGCGCGGGCATGAGGAATTTTTTCGGCTGGGAATTTTCAAAAAACTTCTGGAAAGAGGCAATAAAAATTGCTCTTTTTTCTACCCTATGATATGATGAGGGCAACATCTTAGGAAAAGACAGTATAAAATATCGCAGCGAAATAAACGAAACATAAGAAGGAGACAAAACCATGAAAAAGCTGTTTACCATTGCCGCGGCGGCGGCGCTGATTGCGGCGATGGCCGCGACCTCGATGGCGGTGAGCAAGGGTGATGTAGTCAAAAAGGATGACGACTATTATGACGATGTGATCGGTTCGATTATGCCGGGCGAGACCGCCTAT
>CAZVAV010000376.1:0-2324 GCA_964625135.1 uncultured Oscillospiraceae bacterium
TCGCTTAATCCCAAGCGCCGCCTCAAGCTGATGAGCCGCCCGCTCGATCACAAGCTGTGCCTGCACTCCCCGGCTGTGCAGCGAGGAGGGGTTGCCGTACTCCTCACAGAGCACGTGGGTCATCAGCGCGGCCACCTCGGGATCGGTTCGGGTGGTCGCGGCATTGTCAAAATAAATCTCCTCCATCCGGAGAACGCCCCTTTACAATCAGATAACAATTTAGTTTAGCATAAAACCGGCTTTTTTTCAATCTCCGCCTTTTTCCGCCAATCAGCCGCCACCATCAGGAGTATGCGGGGGCGTCCTGCGCGATATGGATCGCCACACCGTTGACCTCGACCCCGTCGTTGGCGCGGATGAGAATGTACTTAACCCCATCGATGATCCGTATCTCCACCAGATCACTGCGCTCCGGATTCACCCGGATGGTCACATCGGGGGTGCATACCTCGAACTGCTTGGTATCGACGAGGTTGCGGGGGCTCAGGTCGGCGTCAGCGCCAAACTCGGCCTCATACTGCTCCTCAAAAGCCGCAACATGGGTTTCGGATACCCCGCAGGACTCCAAAACCTCCTTGACCGTTTGCCGGTTGATGACCAGCGGCTCGGTCTCCTTTCTGGCCTTGTGCTCCTCGATGATGCCGCACAACTGCTCGTGAACCGCCTGCACCACCTCATAGCTGCAATCCTCGGCAAGGGTATCCCCCAGAACCGACTGGAACGTCTCCTTCTGCGCGGCGGCGGGCATCGGAATCTCGCGGCAAAATACCGCCTGTACCAGCTCGGGATGATTTTCCGCGATGTTGCGGGAATAATAAAGGGCGTTATAAAGGTTGGTTCCCCGGTCGTCAAAGGCGGGAAATAAAAATCCAAGCTCGGGCGGCGCTACCAGCCAGTCGGTCTCACGGTTATGAAACTGATGATCCGACAGATAATAGCTCAGGGCGGGGCGGGTTTCCTTGATCGGGCAGATGCTGCACAGGATGTAGGAATACACCTCCGACGAGGCATCGTTCTGCCGCGCCCCGTCCTTCGAGCGATAAGGGACGTCATAGGTGTCGTGAACCAGCAGAATCAGGTAGTTTCCCTCTATCGTGAGCGAGCCGATCACCTTTTGATAAAACGCCTGAATCGCCTCCTCGTCCTCCAGCGCGGAATCGCGCAGCGCCATCAGCAGCCGGTGCTCGTCGCTGTCGACGACCTGACTGGTTGCAAAGGCGAGATCGATCAGGTTTTTCCCCACCGTCCCAGACAGGGTCTTTTTGAGAACCCCCAGAATATTTTCCGCTTCCTCCTGCGGGGTCACTGCGAGTGACTGGTGCAGCTCGGAGACGATCTCCCGCTTTTCGTTGACATAGCAGCCGCGCATCCGGTTGATGTTATTCTGATCCGGACGAAAGCGGCGGCGAATTTCCGCAATTTCTTTTTCGTTCATAGCGATCTCTTCCACCTTTATCGTTTTATGTTGGAATTCTCGTCCCGCAATACCCCCTGCCCGAGAAAGCTCGGAATAAAGGCGGTGTCGGCGGCCGACGCCTCCTGCGTATAGCAGTCAAACGCCCCCAGCGAGGCGGCAAATTCGACCAGCGCCGCATAATGGCGCGGATTGACCGGCGCGGCCAGCTCGGGGAACCGCTCGGAGCAGCCCGGCATCGGGGTAAACTGGCTCATCAGACTCAGCAGGATGCTGCCCGCGAAGCGTTCGGCCAGCAGCTCGACCGTCCGCAGCGAATCGGCCAGCAGCCCCGGCAGCAGCAGATGCCGCACCACCACCCCGCGCCGCAGCAGTCCGTCAGACCCGAATTGGGGCGGCCCGGCCTGCTCGAGCATGGCGGTGAGCGCTTCAACCGCCCGCTCGGGATAATCGGCGGCGGCGCTGTAGCGGGCGGCCGGGCGGGCTTGGGCATATTTCAGGTCGGGCAGCCAGATATCCACCGTCCCCTTTAGCAGCCGGATCGTCTCGGGCAGCTCATATCCCCCGCAATTGTAAACGATGGGAACCGAAAGTCCCCTTTCCCGCGACGCTTTGACCGCCGCGACGATCTGCGAGGCATAATGGGTGGGGGTGACGAGATTGATGTTGTGCGCCCCCTGTTCCTGTAGCTCAAGAAAGATCTGGGCAAGTCGATCCTGTGAGACCTCGATGCCCGCGCCCTCCCGGCTGATTGCCCTGTTCTGGCAGAAAGCACAGCCAAGGGTGCAGTGGGAAAAAAAGACCGTTCCCGAGCCCCGGCTTCCCGAAATGCAGGGCTCCTCCCACGGGTGCAGTGCCGCGCGGGCCACCTTGACTTGGACGCCCGCTCCACAGTAGCCGCGTTCCCCGG
>CAZVAV010000377.1:0-2321 GCA_964625135.1 uncultured Oscillospiraceae bacterium
ATCAGCGCCAAATTGATTGTAGCACCCTGTTGATTTTTTGTCCATCCTTCTTGACAACCGTTCTGTGCCACGGTATGATAATCCCCGGGAATGAAGTTCTCCCACGGGCAACCGAAACCGCTTTCGAGCTGATGACTTCTGCTACTGAAAACAGGGCAGAGCCATCAGCTTTTTTGTGCTCTGCCGATCAAGGAGGATTTCTCTTATGTTGGCTTCTCTGGGATTTATCTTTTTGGCGGGACTCGCCGCCGCCGCACTTTGCGCGAGGATCGGCTTACCGCGCATCATCGGGATGCTGTTTGTCGGGATGCTGCTTGGGCCGTCGGGGCTCGGGCTGCTCGACGCCTTGATTCTCGGGATATCCGCCCCGCTGCGACAGATGGCGCTGGTCATCATCCTGCTCAAGGCCGGGCTTTCGCTCGACCTCGCCGACCTGCGGCGGGTGGGTCGCCCGGCGCTGCTGCTCTCCTTTGTTCCGGCAAGCTGCGAAATGCTCGGCTTTGTGCTGCTCGCGCCGCCGCTGCTCGGGCTTTCCCGCATTGAGGCGGCGCTGCTCGGCTCGGTGCTGGCGGCGGTTTCTCCGGCGGTGGTGGTGCCCCGGATGGTGGGGCTGATGGAATCGGGCTACGGCACCAAAAAGAGCATCCCCCAGATGATTCTGGCGGGAGCTTCGCTCGACGATATCTTTGTCATCGTGCTGTTTTCCACCTTCACCGGGCTGGCGCAGGGGGGAGAAGCCTCTGCGATGACCCTGTTGCAGATTCCGTTCTCGATTGTCACCGGCGTTCTTGTCGGCGCGGCCACGGGACTGATCACCACCCGGTTCTTTGAGGCGCGGTATCAAAAGGGTAGGGGCATCCGCAACAGCACCAAGGTCATCGTTCTGCTGGGGCTGGCCTTTCTGCTGGTGTCGCTGGAGGAATGGCTCAAGGGGCGGCTGGCGCTTTCCGGTTTACTCGCCGTCATGAGCATGGCGATGGCGCTGCGAGATCGAGCCAGCACCGGCGTAGCCGACCGGCTGTCGGAAAAATTCTCGAAGCTCTGGCTTGCGGCGGAGGTCGTGCTCTTTGTGCTGGTGGGCGCGGCGGTCGATATCCGCTATGCCGCCTCCGCGGGGGGAGGAATGGTGGCCGCTATTTTGCTCGCGCTCTGCTTTCGGGCGGCGGGGGTGGGGCTCTGCCTGATCAAGACGCCGCTTACCCTTCGCGAGCGGCTGTTCTGCATGATTGCCTATCTGCCCAAGGCCACCGTTCAGGCGGCCATCGGCTCGGTGCCGCTGTCGCTGGGGCTGCCCTGCGGCAAGCTGGTTCTCACCGCCGCGGTGGCCGCCATCCTGATTACCGCGCCGCTGGGCGCGTTCGGAATCGACACGCTGCATCCCCGGCTGCTGCAAAAGGACGATGCGCGGCGGTGACGGCATCGCCTGTTTCAACATCCGCCCCGGCGCTTTGTTGAAAAAGAGACAGGACACCTTGTGTTGCCATCATTTTTAGGGTAGAATAATCACATCGTGATGATTCTACCCTTGATGGCAAATTAGCCCATTTGCTTGTGCTTATGGGAGAATAAAACATATTATTTCGTTCTGCTGACCGCAGAACTTGTAACAGGAGGGAACCGCGTGGCGGAGCAACAGACGCCTTATGCCATCGAGTGCCGCGAGCTGACCAAGACCTTTGGCAGCGTTGTGGCCAACGACCGGGTCAACCTCTCGGTGCGGCGCGGAGAGATTCTTGCGCTGCTGGGGGAGAACGGCTCGGGGAAAACAACACTCATGAACATGCTGTCCGGCATCTACCATCCCGACGGCGGAGAGATTCTCGTCGATGGTCGGCCGGTGACCATTCATTCGCCGATTGACGCGATGGCGCTGGGAATCGGAATGATTCATCAGCATTTTAAGCTGGTGGAGGTTTTTTCGGCGATGGACAACATCGTGCTCGGCACGCCGGAGCGGCTGCTGCCGCCGCGGCAGCTCAAGGAGAAGATCTCCGGCATCTGCCATTCCTTCGGGCTGGAGATCGACCCGGAGAAGCCGGTCTGCGAGATGGCGGTCAGCGAAAAGCAGACAGTCGAGATCATCAAGGTGCTCTACCGGGGCGCGCAGATTCTGATCCTTGACGAGCCGACCGCCGTGCTCACCCCGCAGGAGACCGACCGCCTGTTCGCCATCCTGCGCCGGATGAAGGAGCAGGGCTGCGCCGTGGTCATCATCACCCACAAATTGAACGAGGTTCTCTCGATCAGCGACCGGGTGACCATCCTGCGCAAGGGCAGGAGCATCGACACGGTGCAAACCGCCGCCACCAACCAGAAGGCCC
>CAZVAV010000378.1:0-2304 GCA_964625135.1 uncultured Oscillospiraceae bacterium
CCATTGTCTGAAGCTTTCCTATTCTCAAATAATTGTATCACACCCCATGGGGATTTGGCAAGAGAAAACCGCCCGGTCTGCTGCACAAATCCTTCGCCTATCCCTCATAGGTTTTTAGAATATTTTCCGCAACCTGCCGCTTGGGACAGCGCAGATCCATCGCCTGCTTCTCGATATAGCGGTGCGCCTGCGGCTCGGTCATCAAAAGACACTGGATCAGCGCGCATTTGGCTCGGTCGATGAGGCGAAGCTCCTCGATGGTGGTTTGCAGCCTGCAATTCTCCCGCCGGAGCAAGAGCATCCGGCGGCAGGAGACATCGACGAGGCGCAGCGCCTGAAAAAAGAATGGCCGGGAGATCGGCTTGGGGATGACAAACACCCCCGCCGGCTCGACCCGGGCGGCAATGTCGTCCGCCCGCTCGTTTTTCACCAGCATCACCACCCCCGCCGCCGAGCCCGAGGCGATGCTCACCGCGAGGTCGTGCCCGAACTCGTCCGAGAGCGGCGTGTTGATAATCACTATGTCATAGTCCCCCTCGGCGCAGTAGCGCCGCGCCTCGGCTCCGCCGCACGCCGTAACGACGGGGGAATAGTCCCGCGGCGGCAAAAGCTCCTGCACCAGCTGCGCGCCCGCCGCCGACGAGGATACGATGAGCGTTCTGTTCAAGCCTTCACCCCTTTCCCGCTGACGCCGCTCTCAATAGCGGAGAAAGTCGGTTCGGTGCTCCAATCCGAAGGGATCCTCGGAATGATCGCAGGCCACCTGCGCCCGGCGCTTGGCGGCGATGAATTTCTCCAGCGTGTCGGGGGGGACGATCCGGTGAGCCAGCTCGCTTTGCTCGAGCAGATCGAGCGCCCCGCCCAGCGTGGCGGGCAGCTGCTCGTAGCGCTCAAGCAGGCTTTGCTCCGCCCGGTAGAGGTCATGGTCGCAGGCGGCGGGAAGGGAGAGCCGCCGTTCAATGCCGTCGAGCCCCGCGTGCAGCAGCAGCGCAAAGGCAAAATAGGGGTTGCAGGCCGAATCGGGGGAGCGCAGCTCCATCCGGGTATATTCGCCCGTGACGGCGGGAATCCGAATCAGCTGGGAGCGGTTGGAGTGCGACCAGGTGATATACCGGGGCGCTTCAAACGCGCCGAACCGCCGGTAGGAATTGGTCAGCGGATTGAGAAAGGCGGTCAGCTCACCGACCCGGGCGAGGATGCCCGCGAGAAAGCTTTCGGCCTCGGGACAATGCCGCCCGCCCTCGTTTTGAAAGATGTTGCGCCCGTCCTTTGACAGGGACATGTTGATGTGCATCCCGCTTCCGGCACAGTCGAGCATCGGCTTAGGAAGGAACGAAGCAAACATTCCGTTCTGCGCCGCCATGGTGCGCACCGCCCCCTTGAAGGTGATGACCTGATCGGCGGCGGTCAGCGCGTCGGAATAGCGGAAATCGATCTCGTTCTGACCCGGCCCCTGCTCGTGGTGGAAGCTCTCGGGGACGATGCCCATCTCCTCAAGGGTCAGGCAGATGTCCCGGCGGATGTTCTCCCCCCGGTCGGCCGGAGCCACATCGAGGTAGCCCGCCTCGTCGATCGGCAGCGTGGTGGGGTTTCCCTTCTCGTCCAGCTCAAAGAGGTAGAACTCGCATTCTGGCCCGATCTGGCAGAGATAGCCCAGCTCGCGGGCCCGCTCGCAGGCTTTTTTAAGCAGGTACCTGCCGTCCCCCTCGAAGGGGGAGCCGTCGGGGTGGCGAATCTCGCAGAAGAGCCGCGCCGCCCGCCCCCGACCCGGCCGCCAGGGCAGCACCGCGAGGGTATCCGGCTCGGGAAAAAGAAAAAGATCGGAACGGTCGGCGTTTAAGAATCCCTCGATGGCCGAGGCGTCAAACGAAATCCCCCCGGCAAACGCGCGGGGAAGCTCCTCGGCGGTGATCGACCTGTTCTTCTGTGCGCCAAACAGGTCGCAAAAGGCGAGGCGGATAAATTTGACCTCATTTTCCCGGACAAATTCCATCACTTCGTTCTCGGTATAGCGCGGCATCATGCTTCCTCCCTGTCAGGATCTGGCAAGGGCGCGCCCTCCAATTGCAGGACAGCCGCCCCTTGCTTTCATTTATTCTTCGGCCTGATTATAACCGATCCCGTCGAAAATGGAAAGCAATTTCACTAACTTTTTTTGAAAAATCTGTTGACATCCGCGAAAGCAGCGGCTATAATAACGCCATAACAGCAAAGGCGCTGTGAGCATGAGGGCTCACAGCGCTTTTTTCGTTGCTAAAATCCATTTCAGAATGAATGCTACAGGAGGGAAACAGTCATGTCCAA
>CAZVAV010000379.1:0-2279 GCA_964625135.1 uncultured Oscillospiraceae bacterium
CTTCGCTCTGCGTCCTGTTGCTTTGCGCCCTTTTTTGGGGCTACTCCGGTTTTTTCTCCCCGCCCGCTCGCTTGCTGATCGACGAGCTGCCCGTCCCCTTGGCGGCAGCGCCATCCGACCCGGTGGATTCCCCCCCGCCTTCCCCGAGCTCCCCCACGGCTGTGGCCACCCGTCCCACCGCGCTGACCGTCCGAAGCCCCGCCGCCCCGGGAACGGACAAAACCGAGGGAGGCGGCGCGGCAATCGACTACTCCAACCGCAACGAGGGCTATGTGATGGTCGCCTATTCGGGCGGCGGATCAAGGGTGAAAATTCAAATTACCGGCCCGGACAAGATCACCTATACTTATGATTCAGGCAAAAAGGGGTATGAGGCGTTCCCGCTCACGGCGGGCAACGGAAGCTATACCGTAAACGTCTACACCGAGGTGCACAGCTCGCAGTATGCGCTGGCGCTTGGTGCTTCGTTTCAGGCTACCATGACAAGCGCCCTCTCCCCCTACCTCTATCCGAGCCAGTATGTTAATTTTAACGCCGACAGCAAGGCGGTTGCCAAGGGCGAGGAGCTTGCCGCGCAGTCCCCCACCGTATTGGCGGTGGTGGGCAGCGTCTATAACTACGTGATCACCAACGTGTCCTATGATGACGACAAGGCGCAGAAGATTCAATCCGGCTATCTGCCCGAGCCCGATTCCACGCTGGCCTCGGGCAAGGGAATCTGCTTTGATTACGCGGCGCTGCTGGCAACGATGCTGCGCTCCCAGAATATTCCGACTCGTCTGGAGGTAGGGTATGTATCGGGCGGCATCTATCACGCGTGGATCAGCGTCTACACCACCGAGACGGGGTGGATTAACGGGGTTATTCAATTTGACGGAAAGAGCTGGAAGCTGCTTGACCCCACCTTTGCCTCGAACGGCAACCAATCCGGCTCGATTATGCAGTTTATCGGAAACGGTTCCAACTACCAGCGGAAATACTGCTATTAAGGAGGCGCGGCTATGGCCAAAAAACAAACAGGCGCATTGATTCCCGCGGAGCTCGCGGGCTTGTTCGGCCAGCTTGCAATGCTCGTTCGGGCGGGGGTCTCCTCCGCCGAGGCGCTCGAAATTCTGCGGGACGACGCGCAAGCCCAATCGGAGAAGGCTTTACTGGAGGCACTGCTCGAGCCGGTGTCGCGGGGAGAGCCCCTCTCGCTCGCCCTGCGGGAAACGGATGCCTTTCCTCCCTACGCGGTGAATATGGTGGAGATCGGGGAGCAGTCGGGCAGGCTCGACGAGGTGCTCGGCTCGCTTTCCTCCTACTATGAACGGGAGGACAGCCTCGGCTCGATGCTCAAAAGCGCGATTACCTACCCGCTGATGATGCTGGGCATGATGCTGCTGGTCATCCTTGTCCTTTCGGTGAAGGTGCTGCCCATCTTCTCACAGGTCTTTACTCAGCTGGGCGCGGAGCTGCCGAAGCTGGCGCAGGGCGCGATGCACCTTGGCACGGCGCTGAAAACCGGGTGCCTGCTGCTGGTTCTGCTGCTCGCCGTGCTGTTGGTCGGCACACTGCTTCTTCGCGCCACCGAGGGCGGCCGCCGCTTGCTTTCACATCTCGTTTCGATGCTGCCCACCACCCGGCGGCTTTCACTGACCATCGCCTCGGGACGGTTTGTCAGCGCGCTGGCACTGATGCTGCAAAGCGCCGTCGATCCCGACCGCTCGCTCCAGCTGGCCTCCCGTCTGGTGACCCATCCCGCGCTGGCAAGCAGGGTGGAGGACTGCCGCCTGCGCCTTGGCGGCGGGGAGAGCTTTGCCGACGCGGTGAAAAGCGCCGGCATCTTTTCGGGCGCCGCGGCGCGGATGGTCGCGGTCGGCTTCAAAACCGGCTCGGCCGACGCGGTCATGGGGCGCCTCGCCTCCCGCTACGAGGAGGAGATCGACTCGGAGCTTTCACGTCTGGTGGGGGTTGTGGAGCCGACGCTGGTTATCATCCTGTCGGTGGCGGTCGGCATGATCCTCCTTTCGGTCATGCTGCCGCTGATGGGCATCATGTCCTCGATCGGGTGACGGGAGGTGGCTTCGATGAAACGCTTCTGTCCCCATGAGCGCCGGGGGCTTTCCCCCATCCTTTCGATCGCCCTTTTCGCCGGGGCGGTGGCGCTCCTGCTGCGCGGCGCGGCCTCGGTCGCGGCCCTTTCGGAGGGCGAACGCCTCAGCGCCGCCGAACAGGCGGTGCGGCGCGCGGCGGTGCAGTGCTACGCCGTCGAGGGGATCTATCCGCCCGACCTCGAT
>CAZVAV010000380.1:0-2272 GCA_964625135.1 uncultured Oscillospiraceae bacterium
CGAGAAGGTAGGCAGAAACAGCCCCTGCCCCTGCGGCAGCGGCAAAAAATATAAGCACTGCTGCGGAAGATAAGTCGCAGCAAAAAATCCCGGCGATTGCTCGCCGGGATTTTTTTAATACAACCTGTTTCGGTCAATATAGGATTCAATCATTTTAATCCGATCGCCGCTTTCGACATCCATCTTCTCACTGACTGCCAAAAGCAGCATCTCCGAGACGCACATCGGGACAACGTAGGAATTGGTAAAGCCCAGTCCTTCGACCGCGGCAACCAGCACAATATCCGCGTCACAGGCCAATGGGGAGGTGATCCGATCGGTAATCAGAACAACCGTCGCCCCCTGCCGTTTTGCCATCTCGATCAGCGAAGCGTTGAGCTCTGTATAACGTGGAAAGCTATACAGCAGCAGGCAGTCATCGAGGCCGATGTCGACCAGCCGCTCGACCGCAGAACTCTCCGCCTGCTCACAACAGATCACATCGGAGAGAAAAAAAACCAGCTTGCGCGACATATAATTGGCGCAGCATGCAGTTCCGCGAAAACCGGCGATAAATTTTCTCCGGCTTCTGATCAGAATCGACGCAACCTTATCAATCGTTTCGATATCCAGTCGCTCACAGCTTCTCTGCAGATTTTCGATCACCCGGTCAGAAACAGCAGTAATCAGATTGTCCTGATCCAGAGTGCCGCGGGTACGGCGATACTTTTCTCCCGGAGAAAGTGCCTCGTTATACTGTCTCACCATCTGGTCGTTCATCTGACGCTTAAAATCCGCATAGCTTGAAAAGCCCAGCTTGCGCACAAAGCGGATGATCGAGGTATCGCTCACTCCTATTTTAAGCGCGAGGCTGGTAGCGGTCTGCAGGCCAAGCAGGTTCTGGTGGTCAACCAGATAGTCGGCGATCACCTTATCGGTTTTTGAGAGCGGCATCTCCTTGATTTTCAAAAGAAAAGCGTCCAGCATAATTTCCTCCAAGGCAAAGCGATTCAATAATATGGATTATAGCACGGTTTTGGGTCGTTTGCAACGAATCGCACTGTCATTACCCCGAGGAAAAAGGCCACAGGCCCTGCTTTTAATTCAAGCAAAGCCTGCGGCTATTAAAGCTTAGAACCGGATTATCCAAGAAGCGCCAGCGCTTTTTCCATCCGATCAAGCGCCTCCTTGAGGTTTTCCATCGAGTTGGAATAGGAGATGCGCACCTTTCCGGAGGTGTTGAAGGCTTCGCCGGGAACTAGCGCAATCAGCGCCTTTTCGAGCAGGAAGTTGGCAAGATCCATCGCGTTTTGAATCACCATGCCATTGCAGCGCTTTCCAAAGCAGGCGCTCACATCGGGGAGCAGATAAAATGCGCCCTTTGGGCTTGCACAACGAATGCCGGGCATCGCATTGAGCCGGGTAGCAACATAATCCTTCCGCTTTGCAAATTCCTGCACCATTTGCTCCAGATCATGCTGTGGGCCGGTCAGCGCGGCGATTGCCGCTTTCTGGGAAATCGCGCTGGTGGCAGAGGTTGTCTGGCTCTGAATATCTCCCATCGCCTTGATCACCTCGCGGGGGCCGGCGGCGTAGCCGATTCTCCAGCCGGTCATCGCATAGGCCTTCGAGAAGCCGTTAATGGTCACGGTGCGTTCCCAGACCTCCTTCGAGATTGAGGCAATCGAGAAATGTCGCTCTCCGTCATAGATCAGCTTCTCATAGATTTCGTCGGCGATGATAGCAAAGTCGTGCGCGCAGGCAAGACCCGCAAGCTTTCTGAGGCTAGCCTCGCTGTAAACTGCACCACTGGGATTGTTGGGGGTACAGATGATAATCGCCTTGGTGCGCGGGGTAATCGCCCGCTCGATCGCCTCGAGGTCGAGGACAAAGCCCTCATCCTCTTGAACCGGGACAAAAACCGGCTGAGCCCCCGCCAAGCGGATCATCTCGGTATAGCTCACCCAGCAGGGAATCGGCAGAAGCACCTCGTCCCCTTCTTCGCAAAGCGCCATAACCGCATTGGCGACCGCCTGCTTCGCGCCGACCGTGACGCACACCTCATTGACAGCATAGGTCAGCCCGTTATCCTCCTGAAGCTTTTTGACGATCGCTTTGCGCAGATCGAGAATTCCCGCGCCGGGGGTATATTTGGTGAAGTTATCGGTAATCGCCTTAATTCCGGCGACCGTGATGTAATCAGGGGTTCCGAAATCCGGCTCGCCCAGATTTAGCGAGGTGATGTCCTTCCCCTGTCCTCTCAGCTCAGCCACCCGGGCAATCAGCGCGGAGG
>CAZVAV010000381.1:0-2266 GCA_964625135.1 uncultured Oscillospiraceae bacterium
GCAAAGCGGCCTGCCGCTGTGAGGAGCCGCAGATAAAAAACCGGGTCGGCGATGCCGACCCGGTTTTTTATCCTTTTCGCATGGCGCGAACCGCCCTGAGCAATTGATTGGCCAGCAGGCTGCCGGTGGAAAGTCCCAGAATACAGCCAAGCTGGTCGACGGTGAGCGAAACCACCTCTACGCTGCCCAGCCCCTCCACGGCCTGAAGCCTGCGGATGACGGCGTTCTCTCTGGCCATCTGCCGGGTTCCGAACGCGAGCACGACGGTGACGATCGAAGAAAGCGCCTCCGGAATCGCCGCCAACGCCAACGCCACCGAAAAGAGAAAGGCATTCATCACCGGTTCGCCCCGGATCAGAACGCTGACCCCGAACAGGACGGCACAGATTCCCAGAAGATGATATCCTCCCTTCACAAATCGGCAGCCAATCAAAAACGAGACTTTTGAACCAACGAAAGCGTTGGTTCAAAAGTCTCTCCATTTCAACCCGGAGCGGGGCTTTGCCCGTACTGACGCCCATGGGTCCACAATTTTATTGTGTCAGCTACTCCCCTTTATTGCCCTCACTATACTGTCCCGCACTAAAAAAGTCAAGGGGAAGGACGCCCGCCGCGCAATTCTTCGCGTGTTCTTTACAACGCGCCGCCGCCCTTGCTCAAACCACATCCCCATCGACATTGGCCGCGCGAAGCGACACAATCGCATGAGCCATGTGGATGTACATCGCGTTTCGAGCCAGCTCGGGGTCCCGCCGCTCGATCCCCTCCATAATCAAACCGTGGTCGTTGAGGGTCTCTCCGGCAAGAATTTCATCGGTGCCGAACCGCAGCAGCGTCTCACTGACCGCCCGGTAGATCATCGGAACCAGATTCACCATAAATTCGTTGTGCGAGGCCACCGCAATGGCATGGTGAAACCGCTGATCCTCCACCGTGCGATCCACCCGCCGGGTGATGCAGGCCGCCACCCGCTTGCCCGCTTCGAGAATTTCGGCAATCTCCTCCTCGGTACCGCGTTCACAGGCCATTTTGACCGCCTCGGTTTCAAAGATGCGGCGCAGCTCAAAGAGATCGATCAGCTTCATGCGCAGCGAGCCGATGTCCCCAAACTGCACATCCCGGTAATTCTTTACCTCGCTGTTGACAAAGGTACCGCGTCCCCGCTCGACGGTAAGCATCCCCTGCACGGCCAGCACCCGAATTGCCTCGCGCAGCGTTGCCCGGCTGACCCCGAATTCCCGCGCCAGCTCAATTTCGTTGGGAAGCTGATCGCCCGTCTTATACTTTTTTTGAACAACAATCTGTTCACCGAGGGCATCGGCGGTATATTCCGCGAGACTTTTTTTGATCCGCATGGCTTTTCCTCCTGTACAGGCAGTTGTCTTACGTCAGAGGGCATGTTGAAACGCCCCATAATATGTCTAAATTTTACCGTATTTTTTAGACAATGTCAATGGAATGTCCCAAACAAACATACCAAAAAACAGCCCAATTTTTGTGATAATATATAGATTCGAATGAATATTCTTGACCTAACGATAAAATCATAGTACGCTGACATCAGACAAGAGCTTTGCCTTTTTCCCGAATGCTTTGGGCGAAGGGCACAGCGGGCAGGAGGGGATCTTCGATGGTTCACAACGTCAAGCCAATTACCGTGATCGCCGGGCATTACGGCAGCGGAAAAACCGAGTTTGCGGTTAATCTGGCCTTTGCGCTGGCCAAGAGGACAAAGAAGGAACGGGTGACCCTTGTCGACCTCGACATCGTCAACCCTTACTTCTGCTCGCGGGAGCGGGAGGAGGAGCTTTTGGCCGCCGGGATTTCGCTGATCGCTCCGGCGAAAAGCTGTCACCACGCCGACCTGCCCGCACTCCCCCCGGAGGTCGCCCGAATCTTCGTCGATCGGGATGGGCTTTCGATTGTGGACGTCGGCGGGGATGACGCGGGGGCACGGGTGCTCGGGCGCTACCGGCCGCAGCTTGACGCCGCCGATTATGATTTTTGGATGGTGTTAAATGCAAACCGCCCGGCCACCGCCACCCCCGAGCAGGCGCTCGAGCAGCTTTGCCGCATCGAGGCCGCGGGCAAACGGCGTTTGACCGGCATCGTCAACAACACCCATCTCTGCGGCATGACCGAGCCCTCGGACGTGCTGCGCGGCGCGGCGCTGGCGGAGGAAACCGCCAAGCGCGCCGGGCTCCCGCTCATCTGCCATCTGGCAACCGAAGCCGTCTTTTCACAGATTCCACCCGAGGCGCTTTTG
>CAZVAV010000382.1:0-2262 GCA_964625135.1 uncultured Oscillospiraceae bacterium
GGCCTTGAGGATCTCTGCGTTTCGAGAACCTCGTTTTCGTGGGGCGTGCCGGTCACCTTCGATCCGGGACACATCGTCTATGTCTGGGTGGACGCGCTCTCGAACTATATCACCGCGCTGGGCTACGGCAATGACAAATACCACGATTTCGAGCGCTTCTGGCCGGCCGACGTGCATTTTGTCGGCAAGGAGATCACCCGTTTTCACACCATCATCTGGCCTGCCATGCTGATGGCGCTCGATCTGCCGCTGCCGAAAAAGGTGTTCGGGCACGGCTGGCTGCTGCTTGAGGGCGGCAAGATGAGCAAATCGAAGGGCAATGTCGTCGATCCGGTCGTGCTCTGCGAGCGGTACGGGGTTGATGCGATCCGCTACTTCCTGCTGCGGGAGTTTCCGTTCGGCTCGGACGGCGTGTTCTCGAACGAGGCCTTGATCAACCGGATTAACGCCGACCTCGCCAACGACCTCGGGAACCTCGTCTCCCGCACCCTCTCGATGGCCGAGCAGTATTTCGGCCAGATCATTCCGCAGGATCGCCGGTTTGAATCGCCGGATGAGCAGCTCATCGCCATGCTCGATCAGGTTCGCGAGAATTACACCGAGCTGATGGAGAGCTTTACCTTCCAGGCGGCTCTCGCCGAGGTGTTCAAGGTCATCTCGCGAGCCAACAAATATATCGACGAGACCACCCCGTGGGTGCTCGGCAAGAACCCCGCCGAAAGCGACCGGCTTGCCGCCGTCCTCTACAACCTACTCGAGACGATCCGCGTCTGCGCGAGCCTGCTTGCCCCCTTTATGCCCGTCTCCTGCGAGAAGATTTTCGACCAGCTCGGCTGTCTTGCGGATGAGCGCGGCTATGACCGGGCGATCTACTATGCCAACACCAGCTATTGCTTTGATAAAAAGGAAAATCTTTTCCCCCGGATCGACACCAAGAAGGAGCTGGCTCTGCTTGCCGCCGAGGAGGAGAAGCGGCAGGCCGAGGCCGCCAAGAAGCTGGAGTGCGATGCGAAGGGCGCGCAGAAATCCGCCGACAAGCCTGCCGGGGAGCCTCTTCCCGAGGGGATCATCAGCATCGATCAGTTCATGAATGTCCGGCTCGTCGTAGCCCAAGTGACCGCCTGTGAGCCGGTGCCGAAGTCGGACAAGCTGCTGCGGCTCTCGCTAGACGACGGCTCGGGCAAGCCGCGCCAGGTTGTCTCGGGCATCCACAGCTGGTATGAGCCGGAGGAGCTGCTCGGCAAAAGGATCGTCGTCGTCGCCAACCTCAAGCCCGCAAAGCTGCGCGGCGTAGTCAGCGAGGGGATGATCCTCGCCGCCGACGTCGGAGAGGACGCAAGGGTGATCTTTATCGACGACACCATCCCCGTCGGCTCGAGGCTGCGCTGATGACCCGGATTTTCGATTCCCACGCCCACTATGACGACGGGCGCTTTGATGCCGACCGCGACGCGGTCATCGCGTCGCTTGCCGCCGCCGGGGTCAAAGCGGTGCTCAATTCGGCCAGCGACCTCGAATCGAGCCGGGCGGCGCTCGCGCTGGCAAAGCGTTACCCCTTTTTCCGCGCTTCGGCGGGGGTGCATCCCCACGAGGCAAGGACGCTCGATGACGCGGCGCTTGACGAGATCGGGCGGCTCTGCCGGGAGAAGGAGGTGGTCGCGCTTGGCGAAATCGGGCTGGATTACTACTACGACCGCTCCGAACGGGATGTGCAGCGCGAGGCGTTTCGCCGTCAGCTTGCCCTTGCCCGTGAGGTTGATCTGCCGGTGATCGTCCACAGCCGGGACGCGGCGCAGGATACCCTCGAGCTTCTGCGGGAATTTCGTCCCCGGGGCGTCGTGCACTGCTTCTCCTATTCCGCCGAGGTCGCGCGGGAGCTTCTCTCGATGGGGATGTACCTCGGCTTCACCGGGGTGGTTACCTTTCCCAACGCGAAAAAACCGCTGGAGGCGGCCGCGGCCGTCCCGCTTGACCGGCTGCTGATCGAGACTGATTGCCCGTATCTCGCGCCGGTGCCCTGCCGGGGAAAGCGCTGTGATTCGACGATGCTGCCCCATACCGCCGCCGCTCTCGCCGAAGCCAAGGGGCTTTCGGTCGACGCGCTGCTTGAGGTGACTTGGGAAAACGCCATGCGGGTTTATGAGCTTGGGGACTGGCAGCAAGCACAGCAATAAAACAATGTCCCGCGCCCTGCTTGGGTGCGGGACATTTTGCAAGTGTGGCGAGATGACGCAGTTGATTCCGAGCAAAGCCATCTCCCAC
>CAZVAV010000383.1:0-2251 GCA_964625135.1 uncultured Oscillospiraceae bacterium
CCCGGGTGGGTATCCGAACTTTGCTACTCGTGCTCTTCACTTTCGTGATGCAACAGATAGCCTTGTCACTTCAACCAAAAGCCTTTCATCCGCATTTGAGGAACAGCGCGAAAAGGGTAGCTTATCCGCTGAATCAATTCTAAGCATTGTTGATGCTGGCTATGCCGCTGCATTACAGGTAGATTAAGAGACTGGTGCAGTTACCCTAAACAGAGATGCTTATATTGCTTTGGCGAAAGCAAAGATTGAAGAACAAATTGCTTCGTTGCAGACAAATCGAGCCGCTTTGATTGCAGAAATGGAAACCGAGAAAGCCACTGTCCTAAATCTTGCAGGTGCTTATCTGGAAGAAGCAAAAGCTAAGCTGCTTTCCAAGCAGAACAATATCAATTCTCTTGGTTCCCAGATTGCGGCGTTAGACATTGTAAAAGACAATTTAGGCAAAGGAACCTCTTTTTTTCTCAGTTTGACCGGCTGCAAAAGCTGTATTTCATCCTTGGTGATCTACTGCTGGAATCGATCCTCATCGGGCAATTTGCAATCGGTGTGAAATCTCGTATGACCGAGGCCAATATCAAATACACCGCCAAAAGATGGGCCGGGCTTGCCGGAATTAGAAAAGGAGAGTTTTCATGACCACCAAATAGAGCGTGAAATCATCTGCTTACATCTGCTTGCAAATGATTTCAGATGCTTTCACGAAGGCCGCGCGGCTCCAACGAACGAAGAACAGGCGGTGAGATATGCCACGGTACAAGCCATACCAGAAAAAGCCGTTTGAAAGTACCGGCGCTTCAAACGACACCAGCGCCAATCTTTATATCTCGATGCTACTCTCGGCGGCGTGGCGGGAGCTGAGCGCCCAGCAGCAGCGGCTTTATCTCTACTGCAAGGCACAATACTATGCCGAGAAGAAAAAGCCCAATGACGACCCGCTCGCATTCACGATGAACCGGGCGAAATGGCGCGACCTGTACGGACTGTATACCGATGCGAATCACAAGCGGTTCTACTCTGATATGGCGGCGCTGATCGAGCGGGGCTTTATCGCCTGCCTTGAGAGCGGGGCCACGACCCGGACAAAGTCGGTCTATCGGTTCTCTGATCGGTGGCAGCAATATGGTACGCCCGCCTTTCTGGTGCATCCCCATGAAAAGACACTCGCCATGCTGAAAACTTCCAAATAGTGTATTTTGGCTGGGGGATATTTCCCCCTAGTGAGGCCCAATCTTGGATGATTTATCCCCCTAGTGAGCCTCATTTCCAAGTTGACTAGGGGGATATTTCCCCCAACAGTGAGCAAAAAGCACATCGCGACTAGGGGGATATTTCCCCCACATTTAATAAAGTTTACCATAGGGTACAGAACTTTTATAAAAGCTTTCTCTTTCTTCTTATCGGGGGTAATTAAGCGCGGGCGCTCTTCTCCCTCAAAGGCTGTTCGCCGAATCGGTGGCAGCTTGCGCCCGAAACACACTCCGAAGCCGATAGACCGGCAGTCCCAAAACCCAAAGAAAGCCAAAAAACCCAATCCTTTTAAAGCCTCTAAAATCTTGCGATAGTCCCTCTTTAGGGCGTAAGAAATGTCGGGGTATCCCCCCACACCATCAGCCCCGCCAATCCGAAGCGCGGCAAGACCACAATGCCCCCACTATTCACACAAAACTCCGAAAATGAAAATTTTGCAGACCAAAAAGCCGGGAGCACCACACACCCGGCCTCCGACGCACTCTCGCGCCCGCTCGATGATCTTAAAGCGCCGGGTCGTGACCGCCTTGCAGAACTGGCGGTACAGGCTCTCATAGGCTACGGCGAACGCCTTGGAATCGAATCGGCTGGACGTCACCGGCTTGTAGCGGATCACGGTATCATCGACCTGCAGCTCCTGCTGCTCGCCCATATGCCGCTTGATCTTTTCGGCTACGGCCTCGCGCTGCTTCTCCAGCGTGGCAAGCTGCTCGGTGATCTGCCGGTACTCTGCCAGCGCCCGGCGAAGGTCTGCTTTCTTCATGTCCTTACCTCCGTCACGATCTCGGCGGGGAAGCTCTGCCCCGCGCAGTAGTAGCAGTTGAATTCTGCCTTGTAGCTCACCGCGCCGGTGACGCTGAATTCTTGCCCGCTCGCTGTCCTGATGGTCAATCCTTGCATGGTGTGTGCCTCCTTTCGTTGTCGAGGTTGGGGAACGCCCGGATCATCTTCCCGACTATTGTGAAGCCTGCGGCCACTCACGGGGATATGGTTCCGGGTTTTC
>CAZVAV010000384.1:0-2247 GCA_964625135.1 uncultured Oscillospiraceae bacterium
TATGAATCTGCTGCGGGAGACCCTTCTGTCGGCCGACCGCTACCGCAAGGAGAACATCCGCCTGCGGGTGATTGGCGACCGTTCGGCCCTTTCCCCCGATTTGCAGCGGGATATCGTGAAGACCGAGGAGGAGAGCCGCGACCGCACCGGCATGACGGTGAACATCGCGCTCAACTACGGCGGCCGGGAGGAGCTTGTCCGCGCCGCCCAAGCTTTGGCGCGGCGGGCAACCTCGGGGGAGCTTTCTCCCGAGGAGATCGACGAGAGCTGCTTTGAAAACGAGCTTTATACCGCCGGTCAGCCGCCGCTTGATCTGATCATTCGACCAAGCGGCGAGCTGCGGCTTTCTAATTTTCTGCTCTGGCAGTGCGCCTATGCGGAATTCGTCTTTATGGATATCCTCTGGCCCGACTTTACTCCCGCTGATCTCGATGCCGCCATCGCGGAATATGGCCGGCGCAGCCGGCGGTTTGGAGGGGTTTGATGAAACAGCGGATTATTTCCTCTGTGTTTGGCCTGATCATTCTGGGCGTGGTGATTGCCTGCTTTGAGACGATCGTGCTGAACATCGCGGTAGCCATCATCATTGTTCTCGCACTCAACGAGCTGTTTACCGCGGCGGGGGAGCATCACACCGCCATCTCCTATATTGCGATGGCGTTTGGCGCCATCATCCCATTTTTCAAAACATGGATGATTCAGAGGATGCTTCCCGCCGTCTGCTTTCTTTTCGCCTTTGTGCTGCTCTGCGTTCTGCTGCGCTACCACAATGCGATTCGTGCGGAACGGATGGGCTTTATTTTTTGCTTTACCATCCTCATTGCTTTTTCCACCACCTGCTTTGTCTATCTGCGGGATCTCTATGGGATGACGGTGGGGCTCTATGCGGTGCTGGTCACGCTGATCGGCGCGTGGATGAGCGATACCGGGGCTTATTTTTTTGGCCTCGCGTTTGGCCGGCATAAGCTCGCGCCGCAGATCAGCCCCAAAAAGACGGTGGAGGGGGCGGTGGGCGGAGTCGTCGTCGCGCTGCTTTCGCAGGCGCTGGCGGCGCTTGGCTACAGCTGGTACTGCTCGATGGTCGGCGTTCCCTTTTTGGTCAATCTGCCGCTGCTGCTCTGCTGCTCGCCGTTTATCTCGGCGGTCAGCATCATTGGAGATCTTTCGGCCTCGGTGATGAAGCGTCAGTTCGGCATCAAGGATTTTGGGCATATCATGCCGGGACACGGCGGGGTGCTCGACCGATTTGACAGCGTGCTGCTGGTCATTCCACTGGTTTATAATCTCTTTTTATACCTCCCGATGGTTCGGATGGGATAGAGCCGCAGCTCGGATTTTACGGCTCGAAAGGAAGGATCACTTGAACAAAAGCATTACGGTGCTGGGCTCGACCGGCTCGATCGGAACCCAGACGCTGGAGGTCATACGACATTTGAATTGCACCGTGCATGGGCTTTCAGCTCATCGCAACACGGCGCTGTTGGAGCGGCAGGCGAGGGAATTTCACCCTCGCCGCGTTGTAGTTGGCGATCCCGACTGCTACGGCAGCTTAAAAACCGCGCTGGCCGATACTGATATCGAGGTCGCAGCCGGGCCGCGGGAGGTTGCCGCGCTCGCCGCCGAACCCGCCGATCTGGTGCTCAACGCGGTGGTCGGAATCGCGGGGCTGGAATCGACCCTTTCGGCGCTCGACGCGCATCGTCCGCTGGCGCTTGCCAACAAGGAATCGCTGGTGACCGGCGGCGAGCTGGTGATGCGGCGCGCCAAAGAGACCGACACGCCGCTTCTTCCGGTGGACAGCGAGCATTCGGCCATCTTTCAGTGCTTAAACGGGGAGAATCGTGATAGAATAGAAAGGATCCTTCTCACCGCGTCGGGCGGCCCGTTTTTTGGGAAGAATTCTAAATTCCTCGAATCGGTTACCCCCGCCGAGGCGCTGCGCCACCCCAACTGGAGCATGGGGGCGAAGATCAGCATCGATTCGGCGACGCTGATGAACAAGGGTCTTGAGCTGATCGAGGCGATGCACCTGTTCGCGGTGCGCCCGGAGCAGGTTGAGATTCACGTTCACCGGCAGAGCATCGTGCATTCGGCGGTTGAGTTTTCGGACGGAGCCGTTATCGCCCAGCTCGGGGTGACCGATATGCGGATTCCGATCCAGTACGCGATGACCTACCCGGATCGGCTGCCGGGGCTTTCCAAGCCGCTTTCGCTCTTTGACGCGGGGGCGCTTACCTTTGAACGGGC
>CAZVAV010000385.1:0-1425 GCA_964625135.1 uncultured Oscillospiraceae bacterium
CTGCTCGATCCTCAAAAACCTCGCCGCCGAGGGGGTCACCCCCGAGGCGCCCACCCCCGAGCGGCTGCTGCTGCTGACCGAGCCCGCCGAGCGCGAGCTGGTGCGCGAGCTGGCCGCCTTCCCCGAGGAGATTGTGGCCGCGGCCAAGAATTATGATCCCGCTCGGCTGACCCATTACGTCATCGAGACGGCAACCCGCTTCCACAAGTTTTATAACGCCTGCCGCTGCAAGGTCGAGGATCCGGAGCTGATGCAGGCACGGCTGTCGCTCTGCATCGCCACCCGGCAGGTCATCCGCAACGCGCTGGTCATGATGAAGATCGATTGCCCCGAGACAATGTAATGCTTTTTCGTTGATCCCTTCAATACCCCTTTTTCTGCTTTGCGGAGGAGGGGTATTTTTCTTGAGGGAGAAAGCGGCCGACGCGCCGTGCTTTGGCGAACGCCAGCATTGAGCAACGCAAGAAATGCACAAAGTTTGCGGAGAAAATATGTAGCTTTGAACAATTTAATAACCATTTATTTCCTGTTTTTCGGAAGGGGAGAGCGACCCCTTGGTGCTAAAACGGTGACGCCATGCGAAATCAAGAGGGATTTTGTGAATTTTGCCCAATAAAAAACTTGTGCTTAGACTGAAATTACTTGTTTCTACTTGTTTCTGTGCCGGTGCTATACTAAGCGCAAGGAAGCAAGGCTGGGCCGGCCCCCCTGTCGCTTTTACTCAAAACAAGGCGAATTGGGAGATCAACTAACTATGGAAAAACAAGATGCAAAAGCGCTGGAGCTGATGGCCGACGGTTACGACCTGCATGTTCACACCGCGCCTTCGGCTTTTTCACGTGCCTTGGACTGCTTCGAGCTGGTGCGTGAGGCGGACGCGGTGGGCATGGCGGGAGTCATGCTGAAAAGCCACTATGAGCCGACCGCGATTCGGGCGGCGCTGGTCAACCGCTACAGCGGATGCAAAGCCAAAGCATATGGTGGGCTTGCCTTGAACTGGCCGGTGGGTGGTCTCAACCTTTATGCGGTGGAAAATGCGCTAAAGGTTGGCGCCAGGATCATTTGGATGCCAACCCGCGACGCGGCGAATAGCTTGACGTTCGGTGATATGGAGGGCGATTTTTTTACGCGCCGTGGCATTACCGTGCTGGAATCGGACGGCAGACTCAAGGACTGTGTTTACGCGATTATGGATGCCGTCAAACAGAAGGAGGCGGTGCTGGCCACCGGGCATCTGAGCCCCGAGGAATCGATTTTGCTCTGCCGGGAGGGCAGAAAGCGCGGTGTACGGATGATTCTGACCCATCCGGAGTTTCCCCGCACCAGAATTTCCCCAGAGCTTCAGGAGGAAATGGCCGAGCTTGGCGTTCTCATTGAAAAGAATTGGATGAATGTCGCGGAAAAAGCGGTGTCGATTGAGCGGAT
>CAZVAV010000385.1:1435-2238 GCA_964625135.1 uncultured Oscillospiraceae bacterium
ACATTGCAACCGATCGGGGGCAGGGCGGTCGCCCCCGGCCTGCGGCGGAATTGCAGCGCTTCATCCGGGAGCTTTTGGAGCAGGGCTTGAGCGATGCACAAATTCGCGATCTCGTACATACCGTACCCAAATCCATTGTGGATTGAGGATAGATGAAAGTTGAAAGAGGAGGAAATGAAAATGAAACGTTACCTTTCACTTGCCCTGGCTTGTGGGCTGATGCTTAGTCTGGCCGCCTGTGGGGGCGCGGGCTCGTCCGCTGCTCCCGCCGCTCCCGCCGCTTCCGCTGCGCCCGCCGCGCCCCATACCCTAAGCATCGGCTATACCACCGCTGCCAACAACAACGATCCCTACCACCTGACAGCGCTGAAATTCAAGGAAATTGTCGAGGAAAAATCCCAGGGTCGGATCGCCGTCAATGAATATCCCAGCAGCCAGCTCGGCTCAGAGCCGGAGATGTGGGAGGGAATGCAGATCGGAACCTGCGATATGGCCGTTATGACTAACGCCTATGTCTCCTCCTACGTGCCCGCCAACGGCGCGCTGGATCTACCCTTTATCTTTTCGGATCTCGCGCAGGCGCGCGGCATTCTCGACGGATCGTTTGGTCAAAAGCTGATGGATAATATGGATTCAACCGGCGTTAGCTGCCTTGCCTTTTCAGAGGGCGGCTTCCGTCAGCTTTGCACCCGCGGCAGCGGCGTGAAAAGTCCCGCTGACCTTGCCGGGATGAAAATTCGCGGCATGGAGACCAAGACCTCACTTTCCGCCTATGCCGCGCTGGGTGTCACCGCCCCGCCGAT
>CAZVAV010000386.1:0-341 GCA_964625135.1 uncultured Oscillospiraceae bacterium
TTTCCTGCTGATCATGATTGTTTTGCTGATCGGCGCGCTCAGCTTCTTCCCGGCTTTGGCGCTCGGCCCTCTCGCTGAATTCTTCAGCAGTATCCTGTAATGGAGGACTCACTGTGTCTACACATATAAAAAACAAATTTGCCGACCGCGCCATGATCGGTCGTGCGGCGCGGGATGCACTAATCAAGCTCAACCCCAAAACGCAGACGAACAACCCCGTTATGTTTTTGGTTTACGTTTCGGCCTTTCTCACAACGGCGCTCTGGGCGGTCTCCCTGTTTGGCATTCAGGACGCGCCCAGCGGCTATACGCTTGCCATTGCCGTGATCTTGTGGTTCACT
>CAZVAV010000386.1:351-2211 GCA_964625135.1 uncultured Oscillospiraceae bacterium
CACGCCTGGCGCATTCAGTCTGCTGTTTGAGAATCACTGTGCTGTTTGCCAATTTCGCCGAGGCGATCGCTGAGGGCCGAGGAAAAGCCCAGGCAGACTCTCTGCGCGCCTCCAAAAAAGATGTGGACGCACACAAGATTCCCTCGGCGGCGGAGAAAGACCGAATCACAGTTGTACCCTCCGATTCTCTGAAAAAGGGCGAATTTGTGCTTGTGAAAGCAGGGGAGCAGATCCCTGCGGACGGAGAGGTGGTTGACGGCGCTGCTTCTGTGGATGAGAGTGCGATAACAGGCGAATCGGCACCTGTTATCCGGGAGGCGGGCGGCGACAGAAGTGCTGTCACAGGCGGCACAACGGTATTGTCCGACTGGATTGTCATACGAGTGACAAGTGAAGCGGGGGAGAGTTTCCTCGACAAAATGATCGCGATGGTTGAAGGCGCGTCCCGCAAAAAGACGCCAAATGAAATCGCCTTGCAGATTTTCCTTGTGGCGTTGTCCATCATCTTTATTCTGGTGACCGTTTCACTGTATACCTATTCCATTTTCTCTGCAGAGCAGGCGGGCATTGAAAATCCCACCTCCGTCACCACGCTGGTGGCGCTGCTTGTCTGCCTTGCGCCCACGACCATCGGCGCGCTGCTCTCTGCGATCGGGATCGCCGGCATGTCGCGTCTCAATCAGGCGAATGTCCTTGCCATGAGCGGAAGGGCAATTGAGGCCGCGGGCGATGTGGATATCCTTATGCTGGATAAGACGGGCACGATCACGTTGGGCAATCGACAGGCAACTGAATTCATCCCGGTGGACAATACACCGATCAGCGAGCTTGCCGACGCCGCCCAACTGTCCTCTCTCTCCGATGAAACCCCTGAGGGGCGCAGCGTTGTGGTGCTTGCCAAAGAAAAATTTGGAATTCGCGGAAGAAGCCTTGCGGATAAGCATATGAGATTTGTTCCATTTACGGCGGCAACCCGTATGAGCGGCGTCGACTTTGAAGAGACCGAGATTCGCAAGGGTGCGGCCGATGCGATCAAGGCGTATGTGACCCAATCGGGCGGGCTGTATTCCGACGAATGCGACAGCGTGGTGAAATCCATTGCATCCAAAGGTGGCACCCCGCTTGTCGTAGCGAAAAACCGCAAAATTCTCGGTGTCATTTATTTAAAAGATATCATCAAGCAGGGTGTAAACGAAAAATTCGCCGACCTGCGTAAAATGGGCATCAAAACCATTATGATCACAGGCGACAACCCCATGACCGCCGCGGCAATCGCTGCAGAAGCGGGCGTCGACGACTTTCTTGCCGAAGCCACGCCCGAGGCAAAGCTGACCATGATCCGCGATTTTCAGCAAAAGGGACATTTGGTGGCGATGACCGGGGACGGAACAAACGACGCGCCTGCCCTGGCGCAGGCGGATGTGGCCGTTGCCATGAACAGTGGCACGCAGGCGGCCAAGGAGGCGGGCAACATGGTCGATCTCGATTCCTCACCGACAAAGCTGATCGACATTGTGCGGATCGGCAAACAGCTTTTGATGACCCGTGGCAGTCTGACGACCTTTTCCATCGCCAACGACGTGGCTAAATATTTTGCCATCATTCCGGCGTTGTTTATGGGGCTGTATCCGGGCCTTTCGGCACTGAATATTATGAAGCTCCACTCGCCGCAGAGTGCGGTGCTCTCCGCGCTTATCTACAATGCGTTGATTATCATTGCGCTCATTCCTCTCGCCCTGCGCGGCGTGAAGTATCAGGAGGTTCCCGCCGGAAAGCTTCTGTCACACAACTTGTTGGTCTATGGGCTTGGCGGGCTGGCGGCGCCGTTTCTCTTTATCAAATTGGTCGATATGCTGCTGG
>CAZVAV010000387.1:0-2207 GCA_964625135.1 uncultured Oscillospiraceae bacterium
GCTGGAATTCTACCATTGAACTACACCCGCACACTGTTTCGACAGCGTTATTTATGATAACAAATTCGGATCGATTTGTCAACTGAAAATTGATCGTTCCCGGCAATTTTTGCAAAATTACGGCGCGAAGCCTCCAATGCCCACAAGCTCCTTGCTTTTCCCCGAAAAAAGAACAGTGCTACTTCAATATTACTTTGTGCATCCGAGCGGACTATGAAGTGCGAAGGAGTTCGTCAAAGGCTTTTCGTAGAAAAGGGGAAACGGGATGAAGGCTTTCGGAAGTAAAGACCCGGATGGGCCAATTTAGGAGAAGAGCAGAACATGAAATCCCTGCGGGCCGATCCTCCTTCGGCTCGCAGGGATTGTTGGTTCAGTTTGTTGCGGCGCGCAGAAGCGCACAGATCATGTGGGAGGACTGCTCGCAGGCAAGCGGCTTAAACTGATTGTACTCCATGATCGCCCCATCCCGAACCGAGTCCGAGATGATGCGCAGGATTAGAAAGGGAACGCGATTGACATAGGCGACATGCGCAACCGCGGTGCCCTCCATTTCAACGCAGTCAGCGTCAAAGCGCTCATGAAGCTGGCGCTTCCGCGTTGGATCGGCGATGAATTGATCGCCGCTGACCAGATGACCGACGGCAACGCGTCGACCCTGCTCCGCGACCAGAGCGCCGCAGGTTTGTTCGGCCAGCGCGACGAGGGCGGGATCGGCGGGAAAGCGATCGCAATGAGGAAAGTAATCGATTAGAACGCCCGGTTCCATGTCGTGGTAGAGCGCATCAACGGCGATTACCAGATCGAGGCAGTCAAGCTCGGGTGAGAGCGATCCTGCGATTCCGACATGGACGAGTCGATCCACCCCAAAGGAGTTGATCAGGGTGGTCGCGCAGATGGCGGCGTTCACCTTTCCGATCCCGCAGCAGACCAGCACGACCTCCTTCCCCTCAAGCTTTCCGCGATAGAAGGTGCAGCCGTAGCGAACGACTTGCTCCCTGACTTCGGTTTTTTGGCGCAGCAGCAAAATCTCGTCATCCATTGCGCCGATGATACCCCAGAGCATAGGCTTTGTTCCTTTCAACTGTCTTGGCGGTGAAAACTCATTCCCTGCGCCATTTAATTCCCTGTGCGGTGTCCTCCAGAACGATCCCCTGCGCCTTGAGGCGGTCGCGGATTTCATCGGAGGTCTTAAAGTCCTTTGCTTTTCTGGCAGCCTGCCGCTGCTCGATCAGCGCTTCAATTTCAGAATCGAGATCCTCCTTCTTGCGGTTGTAGAGGATGCCGAGAACATTGGTCATCTCGTCAAAGCAGGCGGTGGCGGCGGCGATGGCAGCGGCGGATTTCGGCTCGGCAAAGAAGCTGTTGCAGTCGCGCGCCAGCTCAAAGAGAACCGAAATGGCGTCGGCGGTGTTCAGATCGTCGTCCATTGCCTCGATGAAGGCGGCACGGCGGCTCTCGACGCCCGCGAGGAAGTCCTGCTCACTCTCCACGGGAGCAGCCGCCGCGTGGGAGGCGGCAAAATCGAGATGGTCGCGGCAGGTGTAAAGGCGGTCGAGCGCGGCGCGGCACTGCTCGATGATGTCGTAGCTGTAGTTGATGGGGGTGCGGTAATGAGCCTGTAGCATCAAAAACTTGATCGGCTCATAGCCGAATTTTTCGGCGACGTCGCGGGTCGTGAAGAAGTTGCCAAGGCTCTTGCTCATCTTGCGGTTGTCGACGTTAATGAAGCCGTTGTGCATCCAGTAACGGGCATATTCCTTGCCGCTGCAGCACTCGCCCTGCGCAATTTCATTTTCATGGTGCGGGAAGACGAGATCCGAGCCGCCGCAGTGGATGTCAATCGTCTCGCCGAGGTGCTTGCGGATCATGGCGGTACACTCGATGTGCCAGCCGGGGCGGCCGGGGCCCCAGGGGGACTCCCAGCTGGGCTCGCCGGGCTTGGCGGCCTTCCAGAGCACAAAGTCCAGAGGGTCCTCCTTGCGGGAATCCACATCGATGCGGGCCCCCGATTCCAAATCCTCCAGGGGCTGATGGGAGAGCTTTCCATACTCATGGAACTTGCGGGAACGGAAATAAACGTCCCCCTCCACAGCATAGGCGTATCCGGCCGCCTCGATGTCCTTTACAATCTGAATGATTTCATCAATGGTCTCGGTGGCTTTGGGGTGGATGGTGGCGGGACGCACCCCCAGCCCCTCGGCGTCGAT
>CAZVAV010000388.1:0-2202 GCA_964625135.1 uncultured Oscillospiraceae bacterium
GATGTACTCAAGTTGGTGACGAGGCGCCCCTGCTAAGGGCGTAGGTCGGGAAACCGGCGCGAGAGTTCGAGTCTCTCCATCTCCGCCAAAACCGCATCAGAATGCCGAAATTAAGGCTTCTGATGCGGTTTTTTTGTCAAATGCTGTGGTACACAGAAAGCTTTCCGCTAAAATATAAGCTGGAAAAAACAATTAAAAACTTTGGCTTTCCCTCTTGTGGTACTGTTTCCTTGTATGGTAGAATAACTATAGAATCATTATTTTACCGCGATTGGCCAATGACTCTTCGTATGTGTGGCCATTGTGTTTCGTGACCAATTTTTTTACTTGCATTTGTGGTAAATCATCATCATTGAGGAGGCAGCAGCATGAAGCAGCGAAAGGAAATTCAAACGACATTGAGCGATTTTGCGTCCTTGGTGGCCGGATTCATCCTGATATTGCACGCCTTTGCTACTGCCACAGGGGTGATGATGAGGGAAGTGCTTCAAAAGCTGGCGCAAATGCCTTCGATGCTTTGGACCGAGGCGGGCAGAGATCCTGCGACAGCGAGAGTGATTCTTCTGTGCGGAATGATTTTGGTCGCCGGTGCGCTTGGCGGGATTGGCCTTTTGATTGAGCAGTATCAAAATAAAAATGAAGCCCTGCCAATCAAGAAAGCCATCTAACTGCTTGCTTGATTGAAAAGGCTCTTGGTCAAATGTTGTGATATACCTGAAAGATATAGAGAATGGCGGTTGTTTAGGCAGCCGCCATTCTCTATATCTTAGTGACGAAACATAGGAAGAATTCGATATTATAGAGCCCTTTTAACCGGGGGACATCCGCCTATGGACGGTCAGACGATGGGAAGGGCTTCCGGCTCCGGATCGGTGCTGTCCTGGGGCGAATTTTCTTGCAGTAGCTGGCTTTGCGCGGAGGAGCTTTCCGTTTTGATCGCCCCGTTAAATTTTGCGCCCTTATGAATTTCGATTTCGCAGGCACAGAGATTCCCGTTGAGGACAGCGCTTTCGGTCAGAACGATCCCGTGTACCGCCTGAATGTCGCCGATCATCGTCCCGCTGAGCTCTGCGTGATCGCAGCGAAGATTGCCCGTCATGCGGCTGTTCTTACTCAATTGCACATCGCCCGCGACAAAAGCATCCCCCTCGATAATCCCCTGTGTGCTTTGCAGTGCTTCACAGTGAAGATCGCCCTTGACGGCGCCGCATACGCGCACAGAGGCTGCGCCTGTGACGTTGCCGATCAGGCGGCCAAAGATGGCAAGGTTGTCCTGCGTCTCAAGATTGCCGGTAAAGACGCTGTTTTGAGAAATTGCGGCAATTCTTTGCGCTCCCTGGTCAAAGATATTTTCCTTTTGATAGAACGGCGGAACCTTCTCGTCACTCTCCGCCATGATGTCGGCAGAAGCGTTGAGCGGCTCCAGCTCAAGAAAATCCTTGCTTTGGCCCTGTGCGGATTTGTTCTGAAAAAACATCGTATGAACCTCCTGATTTTTTCTTGTTATGCCCCGTTTATCTATGTCATGAGAGGTGTCTCTCTGTTCTTTAACGATGCGGCGCGTCAGAAAACCATTCGTCAAGGATGCCCTCCGCAAGGCAGGCAAACGCCTCGGATAGAGCGGCGGCGGTCAGCAGGGCAGAGAAGCGGTCGGCGGGTGTTTCGCATTTGACGGCATCCGCCTCTTTTAGCAGCGCCGCAATTGATTGGGAGAGCTCCTCCCTTTGATCAAGCGCCTGCTCGTAGCAGCCGGCAAGCTGCCCTCCGTCGAATTTTTCCTGCGCGTAAAGTGTGTCGAGCGCCTGCTTGATTTCGCCGATGGTGAGGGTACGCTTGAGTGCATAGATGACCAGCATCTGCACAATATGTTCGTGGGTATATTTTTTTCCCTTGATCGGACGTACCAAGCCAGCCTTGCTGTAATTTTGCACCATCGTCTTGGTCAACAGCTTTTCCTCTGGGGTGCGCTTGTTGGCGGCATAACCGTTTTCAATCAAGGTGATCACCTGATCCATATAGAGATCAAGTTCGGGCAGGTCGCCGGTGTGCAGCACCTGCCGCGAGAAGGCTCTTTCAATGATGGGGGTGAGGCTGTCCATTCTGCATTCCTCCAGCGACTGTTTTTTCTTAGTATATAAAATTTTTTTTTGAAATGCAAGAAAACTGTTGATAAAATCTCAAATTGCGCTTATAATAATCTCA
>CAZVAV010000389.1:0-2200 GCA_964625135.1 uncultured Oscillospiraceae bacterium
GTTATCCTTCATCACCGCGTATAGCCGAACAGTTCGCAGATTCTATCAATGACACATTCCCCGAGAAGATCAAGCCCGTCGATCGTTCCGCCGCCACCGATATGCGGGCTGACGAGAAAGCTGTCGAACTCGAAAAGTGGAGACTCCACCATTGCTTCCCCCTTGCTGCTTCCTCCCGACAGCTCGCTCTCCATGACGTCGACGCCGATTCCCCTGACCTTGCCGGAGCGCAGGGCGTCTAGGGCGGCGGCCTCGTCCAAAATGCCTCCCCGCGCCATGTTGACGACGATTACCCCATCCTTCATCCTTGCAAATGCGGCGTGCGAGATCATCCCGCGCGTCTTATCGTTAAGCGGGACGTGAATCGAAATCACGTCGGACTGCTCCAGCAGCTGTTCCAGCGTGACCGGGCACGCGCCCCGGGCTTCGATCTCCTCCGGTGTCAGATAAGGGTCAAAGGCAATCAGGTTGACCTCAAAGCCCTTGAGCAGCTGCCCCACACGGGTTCCGATTTTACCAAGGCCGATGATTCCCACCGTCTTTTTCCGAAGCTCGATCCCCGTCCATTTGTATTTGTTCCAGCGGTGCTGCGACTTTACCTCCGCATTGGCAGGAACCACATTCCGGGCGAGATCCAGCATTTTCGAGATGGTCAGTTCGGCCACCGTGTTGCTGTTCATCCCCGGCGCGTTGGTCACGCGGATTCCCTTTTGCCCGGCATAGTCGAGATCAATATGGTTGGTACCCACCGCCGCAACGGTAATCGCCCGCAGCCGAGTTGCCGCGTCAAGGATTTCCCGATCGATGAAGGGATCGACCCGCATGACCAAAAGCTCATATCCACCGATGATTTCCTTGAGCTCATCGTGAGAAGGGAGAAACAGAACATCAACCTTCGCGCCGTTCTTCTCCAAAAAACCGCGGATGTTTTGCGAGACCTGATCGATGATCAAAGCGTTCATGCTCATTTCCTTTCCTGTCGCGTAAAACACAGAGACGTGTTTCTCTGTGCCAAAATGATAGCACAACCGGATCAAATTGTCCCATTGTTTGTTTTGATGCCTCCATTCCCCCACTTCATGAAATGCCTTGCGCTATCACTTCGATTGATGGAGCCACAAAAATCATTCATTTTACTTTACCGGCACTCCGATGGTATGCTGAAGTCAACAGAAAAGGATGAGCCTTTGTGCGCACAAAAATTTTCCAAAACCGACAGGAGGAAAATTCTATGTCCTATCTCATGCCCAGCGAAACATCCCCGGCATGCCGCAGCAAGGTAACGCTACAGACCATTCTGGAGAAGAAGGCAAAGAGAGAAAAGCTCTCGCGCACCGCGCTTTACGATTATCCGATGGCCTGTCTGGCCGATGAGGCCGGAATTGAAATCATCAATATGGGCGATTCGATCGCCACCGTCATGCTCGGCCACAACAGCACCGTCAAAGCGACGCTCGATCTCATGGTTGAGCATGCCAAGGCGGTTCGGCGGGGCGCGCCGCACTGCTTTATCATGGGGGATATGCCCTACATGACCTACCAGACCTCGGTGGAGGAAGCGGTCAAAAACGCCGCGCGCTATCTGGTGGAGGCCGATATGGATTGCGTCAAAATGGAGGGTGGACTGGAAATTATTCCGGTCATTGAAGCCTGTACACGGGCAAATATCCCTGTGATCGGCCATACCGGGCTGACGCCGCAGAGCGCACTGATGCTGGGCGGCTATAAAACACAGGCGCGCAGTGCCGAAATGGCCCTCAAGCTGCTGGAGGTTGTCACCGCCTTTGAGCGGGCGGGCTGCATCGCCGTCGTCGTCGAGGCCGTCCCCAGCGAGGTGGCTAAAATCATCTACGAAACCGTCTCAATTCCGATTTTGGGCTCCGGGTGTGGGCCTTACAGCGACAGCCCCATGATCAACTGGTATGATCTGCTCGGCTTCTATGCGCACAATCCCAAGTTTGCAAAAAAATATGCCAACCTTCGCGACGATATCCTTAAAGGGGCAACCGCCTTTGTCGAGGAATGCCACACCGGACAATACCCCGCCCCCGAGCACAGCTATAAAATGCTGCCCGGCGAGGAAGCACGCCTGTACGAGCTGCTAAAAGCCCAAAACCTTTAAGCCAATCCAAAATGGTTCTCGTCATCAAAAAAGCATCCCTTCGTCATGAAGGGATGCTTTTCATTTGTGTCGGCATCA
>CAZVAV010000390.1:0-2185 GCA_964625135.1 uncultured Oscillospiraceae bacterium
CACCATCCAGCTCGACTTCCAGATGCCCGAGCGGTTTGATCTGGAATACACCGGCGCGGACGGTGAAAAGCACCGGCCGGTCATGATTCACCGGGTCGCGTTCGGCTCGATCGAGCGGTTCATCGGCATCCTGATCGAGCATTTCGCGGGGGCGTTCCCGCTTTGGCTCGCCCCGATGCAGGCCATCGTCATGCCGGTGTCCGAAAAGTACGCCGACTATGCCGCAAGGGTGGCCGCCCAGCTCGACGCCGCCGGACTGCGGGTCAAGAACGACCTGCGCCCCGAAAAGATCGGCTATAAGATCAGAGAAGCCCAGCTTCAGAAGGTTCCTTATATGCTGATCGTCGGCGAAAAGGAGGTCGAAGCCGAAACCGTTTCGGTGCGCTCAAGAAGCCGCGGCGACCTTGGCGCGATGGATGTCGCCCAGTTTATCGCCGACACCAAGGAAGAGATCAAGGCCAAGAAGCAGGACATTTAATCCGCTTTCTGTCAAAGGGGGCGTATCCCATCGTTTTGATGTGGTACGCCCCCTTTTGAGCTGCTTAAATTTTCTCTTCAATTTCTGTGGTTTGCGCGATAAGCCGCCCGGACACCGCGCGGCGAAACCGGTCGTATTCCGAGCTTCGGACAGCATGTGTATTAGAACGATAAACAATTCGGTAGTTGACAGAATATCCATGTAGACAGCCCTCAAGCAGGCGGGCGGTGTTTTTTAACTGCTCAACCGCCTCCATCAGATGGCATCCCTTTAGCTCGATGAGATACGCGGTCTGCTTGGTATCATCCAAAAGCAAAAAATCGCATTTTTTCTCGGTAAGCGCACAAATCACCTTGCCGTCGATGCGATAGTGCCTCACAAGATCAAGCTCTATATTGATTGCCCGATGTGTCCGCTTCTGCCCACGGTCTCTCGACACAATCACGGGCGCTCTTGGCTCACAGTCCGAGGGAAAGCACAAAAGGTCAATCATGTCCCCCCTCCTGCAAGAAAACATCGTATAGCGCGTCATTTTCCTGATTGATCGCGACCGAAGCCCCGTCGATTACTTCATTGCGAATCAGACCCAAATCCTCATCCATGCAGTTCGACAGCTCTCCCTCCGACACATAATAGGCGTTGACCTGATCTCTGCGTAATTGCTTCTGCCGGGATACAATTGCACCAACCTTGTCCCTGTTTTGGTCGTTCGCGATTTGTCCCGCAAACAACAGATTATTCCACTCCCCCAAAATATAGGGGCTGTGGGTCGTAATCAGGGCGGTATTGCGCGCGTTGAGCAGGAGCGCCACCAGCTCGGCCACCGCCTTCTGCGCGTCGGGATAGAGATGGGATTCCGGCTCTTCCAATATAAAGAAGATGGGTCGATTCTCAAGAAGATAATAGAAAATCAGATTGAAAATCCACACCGATTCCTGCTGCCCGGAGGAGGTGTAGTTGATTTTTACATATTTTCCATGATCCAAATTCAGGCGTTCCTCACCGCTGACATAAGCATACCGACCCTTGAGCACCGAATCGATCAAAGAAATGGCTTGCTCCATGACGGGCTTATTGATGACATCCTGCGTTAAATTTTTCTTGTCGGATAAAAGACCCTGCATTCCGTTGGAAAACAAGGGCTTTAACCGCAGGATTCTTTCAATGTAGGTTTGGGTGCAATAATCGATCGTCCTGCGTTGGCTCTCATCCATGGTGGTGAAAATATAATTTAACTGCGTGGTGAGCAGGGTGAGCATGCTTCTTCCCGCCGGAATGAAAACCGTCTCGTAGCGGTCACAAAACACCTCCTCCAGCTGCTTCTGCATTGCGCCCTTAAAATCGGACAGGTAATCGGTTCCGGTGTTTTTCCCCCACTCTCGGAGCAGCTTCTGCAAATTCTGGCTAAACTCAAACCAAATATAATTGGTTTCCCCCGGATTTTTCCCGTCGGTAAGCGAAATTTCAATGTAGGTATTTTCATCATAGGCATATTTCATCCGCATCCTGTAATCCATTGCCCAGGACGAGCCAAAAATTTGAAGGAATTTTCCCCGCAGGTGTTTTTGAAAATCACTGCTAAAGCGCGTTGTGCTTTCCGCAGCAGACGCGCGTTTGAGCAAGAGCATCAGAAGATCCTCTTTGATGGTTCGGAAAAAGAAAATTGCTTTTGCAACGGTGCTCTTCCCGGATGCCTGCGGGCCGGTC
>CAZVAV010000391.1:0-2175 GCA_964625135.1 uncultured Oscillospiraceae bacterium
CGAAAAACGCCGCCCCAGATTGGGCGGCGTTTTTCGTGCAGACAGACAGGGAAAAAGAGGAGAGCAGAAAAAGAGAAGGATGGAAGCAATCAGATCGAGAAGAGAAGCTTTCCGTAGGTGGGGAACGGCCAGACCGCCTCGTCGACCATCGATTCGAGGTCGTCGGCCAGGGCGCGCAGCTCCTGCATCATTGCGAAGATAGCATTATGATGATAGCGGGCGCAGTCGAGCGGGTCGGTGTGCTCCCGGGCGGCGAGCAGCAGCTTGTCAAGCGCCTCGATCTTTGTGTCAAGGCAGGCGGCGCGCAGCGAGAGCTTTGAGACCAGCGCTTCCTCCAGCGCGCAGCCGATCGAGGGGGAGAGGGCCTTTTTGGCCATTGCGGTTTCCGCGAGATAGCGGGTGTTGCGCATGACCGCCGGCAGAATGCTCTTGCGAGCCATGTCGAGCATGGTGACCGCCTCGATGTCGATGGTCTTGCAGTAGTTTTCCAGTGTAATTTCATAGCGGGAGCGCATCTCGGTCTCGGAGAGAACGCCGTGCTTGGTGAAGAGGGCAATATTCTTTTTGGCCAGAAAGGTGGGCAGTGCCTCGGGAGTGCTCTTGAGGTTCAAGAGCCCCCGACGGGCGGCCTCCTGCTGCCATGCCTCGGCGTAGCCGTCGCCGTTGAAGATAATCCGCTGATGCTCGCGCACCGTCCTTTTGATCAGGTCATTGAGCGCCTGCGTAAAGTCGGACGCGGGCTCCAAAAGGTCGGCAAACTGCGAGAGCTCCTCCGCCACGATGGTGTTGAGCACAAAGTTCGGCCCCGCGATCGAGAAGGTCGAGCCAGGCATCCGAAATTCAAACTTGTTGCCGGTAAAGGCGAACGGGGAGGTTCGGTTGCGGTCGGTCAAATCCCGGGGGAAGCGTGGCAGGACGTTGACCCCGATGGTCATGTCCTCGGGGATGCTGCCGTTATAGGGCTTGCCGGAGGCGATGGCGTCGAGGATGGCGGTGAGCTGGTCGCCCAGAAACATCGAGAGGATGGCGGGCGGGGCTTCGTTTGCGCCGAGACGGTGGTCGTTTCCGGCCGAGGCGACCGAGACGCGCAGCAGATCCTGATACTCGTCGACCGCCTTGATGGTCGCCGCGAGGAAGAGGAGGAATTGGGCGTTCTCCTGCGGAGATTCGCCCGGCTCAAGCAGGTTGACGCCGGTATCGGTCGAAAGCGACCAGTTGTTGTGCTTGCCCGAGCCGTTGATGCCGGCAAACGGCTTCTCGTGCAGCAGGCAGACCATATCGTGGCGCAGCGCCACCTTTTTTAAAAGCTCCATCGTGAGCTGGTTGTGGTCGGTCGCGGTGTTGACCGCCGAAAAGATGGGAGCCAGCTCGTACTGGGCGGGGGCAACCTCCTTGTGCTCGGTCTTGGCCAGCACACCAAGCTTCCAGAGCTCCTCGTCGAGCTCCTTCATAAAGGCGCAGACACCGGGGTCGATCGCGCCAAAGTAGTGATCGTCCATCTCCTGACCCTTGGGCGATTTCGCCCCGAAGAGGGTGCGCCCGGTGTAGACCAAATCGCGGCGACGCTGGAACATCTCCTTTGAGATGAGGAAATATTCCTGCTCGGCGCCCGCTGTGGCAAAGACCCGCTCGGCCTTTGTTCCAAAGAGGCGCAGGATGCGCAGCGCCTGCGTGTTGAGCGCGTCGCTCGAGCGCATCAGCGGAGTCTTTTTATCGAGCGCCTCGCCGCCGTAGGAGCAGAAGGCGGTGGGGATACACAGGGTGCCGTCCTTGATGAAGGCGGGCGAGGTGGGGTCCCACGCGGTGTAGCCCCGCGCCTCAACGGTGGCGCGCAGCCCGCCGGAGGGGAAGGACGAGGCGTCCGGCTCGCCCCGGATCAGCTCCTTGCCGGAAAAATCCATGACGACCCGGCCCCCGCCGACCGGCGAGAGAAAGCTGTCGTGCTTTTCGGCGGTGATGCCGGTCATCGGCTGAAACCAGTGGGTAAAGTGGGTGACGCCCTTCTCCACCGCCCAATCCTTCATCGCGCTGGCAATCACATTGGCGAGCGCAAGCGAAAGCGGTTCGCCCGCCGCGATGGTTCGTTTTAATTCCTGATAGCTGACGCGGGGGAGCTTGGTCTGCATGACCGTGTCGTTAAAAACCAGACTTCCAAACAATTCCGGCACCTTGGAC
>CAZVAV010000392.1:0-2146 GCA_964625135.1 uncultured Oscillospiraceae bacterium
GGGGTCTCTCCCCGAAAGGAAGCATACATGAACAGAAAAATTTCTTTGGTTCTGATGAAGACGGCGGGAATTCTAGAGGTTTGCGTTGCAACGCTGATCATCGCGGTCATATTTGTGGGCGGCTGGCGGATGATCTCCAACACACTGGCCATCTTGCCCGATCCGTCGCGTACGCTTGACATGAATCACTTCCTTGCCGAGGCGCTTGAGCTGATTGTCGGCATAGAATTTGTCAAGATGCTTCTGAAGCATACGCCGGGCGCGGTGGTTGAAGTGCTGCTTTTCGCAATCGCACGAGAAATCGTGGTCATCCATACAGGCGCCGTTGAAACCCTGCTGGGTGTGATTACCGTCGCGGTTATCTTTGCAATCCGGCGCTACCTCAGCCACGCCGAAGAGCTCCCCGCCTCCCGCGAGGAAACAATTGATGCTCCCCTGTCCCGTTAGCTTTCGCACCTCAGGAAAAACGTCCCGTCCTCCGTAAGCTTTGGAGGACGGGACGTTTTGCTTTTTAATGCTCGCTCTTAAGCCCTGCCCCGCAAAGGGACAGCAGGGAATCGCCTTCGATTGAATGCCGCTTGCAATATTCGAGATAGCCCGCATAAACCGCGGCGGTGGTATGCTCGACAAAAAAGCCCTGCCGCGCCAGTGCCGCCCGTGCGGGGAGAATCCCCTCCTCCGGAATGGTGATCACCGTGGATTCGCCGGGGTAGTTCCCATCCAAAAGCTCTGCCCCCCTCATCGGCCTGCCGATGGCGATGCCCTCGGCAAGGGTCGGTTCGGGAATCACCTCTCGCGGAACCGTCGTCGCGCCGTAGAGCGGGGCGCAGCGCTCGCTTTGCACAAGGAAGAGGTGAGGCAGCCGGTCAATGCAGCCCGCTGCCAAGAGCTCCCCAAGGGCGATCCGGCAGCCAAGCAGCAGCGTACCGTTCCCCACCGGGATAAAAAGATTGTCAGGAATCCGGCCAAGCTGCTCATAGACCTCATACAGATAGGTCTTGGTTCCTTGATAGAACATCGGATGATAGACATGATTGGCGTAATAGACCCCCTCCTGCCGCACCTTAGCGCGGCAGGCATCGGCCGTCTCGTCCCGGGTTCCGTCAAAAACGACCGCCTTGGCGCCATGTGACTCGATCATCGCGATCTTTTTCGGTGAGGTTCCCTTTGGGACATAGATTTCACAGGCAATGCCCGCGCGGGCACAGTAGGCGGCCACCGAATTTCCGGCGTTTCCGCTTGAGTCCTGCACCACCCGGTCAACCCCGATGGTCTTGCAAAGCCAGACGAGCGCCGCCGCTCCGCGATCCTTAAACGAGAGGGTAGGCATCGCGTAGTCGAGCTTGACCCAGAGCCGCTCATCAAGCGGTAACGTGGCGGTCATCCCCTCCCCGAGGGTAATTCCCCGCCAAAGCTCGTTTTCCAGCGGAAAAAATTTGCGGTAGCGGAAGATGCTCCACTCATTTCGGTCGATCAAATCAAGGGAAAAGGCGGGCGGAGTAAAATCCAGCGAAAAGAGCCCACCGCATTCGCAACGGGGCGCTCTGGTCGAAAGCGGCTCTGCTTTGCCGCAGCGCCGGCAGAGTAATTGCGCCATCCCCTACCCCTCCTTCTCAATGGCGGCTACCGCCTCAATCTCCACCAGACAGCCGTAGTGCAGCGCACCGCAGGGCACCACCACACGGGCAGGCTTGTGCTCCCCGAGAAATTTGGCATAAACCCGGTCGATTTCATCCCAGTCGCTTACGTCAGGGGTGTAAACCCGGCACTGGATCAGGTGGGTACGGTTGATGCCCGCCTCCTTCAGAACCGCGTCGACGTTCTCAAGCGCCTGCAGCGTCTGAGCGGCTACCCCGCCCTCACGGGGCTTCCCGGTGGCCGGGTCGAGCGAGAGCTGACCCGAAATGTAAAGCAGGCCGTTGTGCAGCATTCCCGGAACATAATGGGCCTTTCGTTTTTTCGAGGCCTCGGTTTCGATGGGTTTCATAATCGTCCTCCCAAAATCAGTCTTTGGCCGCGGCGCCTGCCGCCGAATACAAAATTATGATAGCATGTGCGCTTCCCTTTGTCCACCAAAAGAGCAAGGCGCACGCCGAAGAAATCCTTCGGGGTGCGCCTGTTTACGTCAAAGGGATCGGATCAGCGA
>CAZVAV010000393.1:0-2139 GCA_964625135.1 uncultured Oscillospiraceae bacterium
TAAAGCTAATCTAACTAATTGCGAAATTGAGCCGACAGCATTTTAATTCAGATGCTGTCGGCTCTTGCCTTAGATAAGTCAAGGTTGATAAATTTCTCTTAAGAAACTCGTCAACCTGTCTTGGCAAAGCACACGAGTTTGATACAAAATGCACCCGATGGCTTAGCTTCCGTTTGTCGGGTGCATATCCTTGGGAGTTAGCGTTTGTTCCGTGTGCCGAGTGTATTCCGCAACATAGGCAAAACAAAACACTCAATTGCTGGTTTACCTATTTTTACTTAGGCTTGCGGGTTGCCGAGCACCTCTTGTAATTTATGCAGAACAATTTCAGGTATTGTTGGCTTATAAAGAAAGTCATCTGCACCGATTTTGCGTAGTTCCGACTCCTGTGACGCTTCGCCATATTGTGTCACAGCCAGAATGGCAATATCCCGATAGCAGGCCTGCGCCCGAATGGTTTTGATCAGGGTAACTCCGTCCATCTGCGGCATTTGGATATCAGTGAGAACTGCCGAAATATCCGGGTGCTGTTCCAGTACAGCCAGTGCCTGTGCTCCGTTGCAGGCAGTCAATAACTCATACTTTTCCTGTAATGCAGAAACCAGAACCGCAAGATTCACCTCGGCATCGTCTACGAGCAGGATCTTTTTTTGCTTTGCAGCTCCATTCATATATTGAAGGATCATTTCATAGAGCTGTGCCGGCACCACGGGCTTGGAGAGGTGAGCATTCATGCCGTTGTACATGCTCAGCTGCACATCCTCGTTAAAGGCGTTGGCGGACAGCGCAATAATGGGGATAGTCTTGCCCTGGGGATGTCCGCTCTCACGGATGGCCTTGGCTGCCTCGAATCCATCCATATTTGGCATACGAATGTCCATCAAAATGATCTGGTAGGTTCCGTTTTCACTGTTTTTAAACAGATCGCTACCAATTTTTCCGTCCGAGGCGATGGTAACCTGTGCGTTTGCCTTTTCCAAAATGCGCGAGACCACCTTCTGGTTTATCGGGTGATCCTCGCATAGCAGAATATGAATATCGGTAAGATCGTACCTTCCAATACTGGGTTTACCAGCTGCGAGCTTCTTTGTGACACTTCGCTCATCCGCAAGGTACAAAGGAAGAACCACCACAAAGGTGCTGCCAATGCCCTCCGCACTTTGTACGGAAATCGTTCCGCCCTTCAAATCGACGATTGCCTTGGAAATGGAAAGCCCCAGACCACTGCCTTCCGCATTGAGGTTCGTTGCATCTTCAGAGCGGTAAAACGGCTCAAAAATCTGCGCCTGCTTTTCCGAACTGATGCCAATGCCGGTGTCGGAAATTTCGAAGCGGAATAAACCAATTCCGGTTTTATCAGAAACTGTTTCGGTGATGCGATAAGTAACGGTTCCGCCCTCGGGTGTATATTTGATGGCATTGGCCAAAATGTTGTCCAGTGCGCTGTGCAGACGCGCCACATCACCGCGAAGAGCATCGTGCTTTACATTTAGATGAAGACGGAAAGTCTGATTTTTCTGCTGTGCAAGCACACGGTAATGCCGTTCTGTTTGCTGCGTCTCCTGCGATAGGGAGAAAGCGGCTTCGGACAGCTTCATCTTTCCGCTTTCAATGCGGCTCATATCCAGAATGTTGTTGATGAGGGAGAGCAGCAGTGAAGCGGAGGATTTGATGACTTCCAGACTTTCATGCACCTGCTTATCATCCCGTTCGTCCGAAAGTGCCAGATCGCACATGCCCATGATGGCATTCATTGGAGTCCTGATGTCATGGCTCATGGACGAAAGAAATTCCGTCTTCGCTCGGTTTGCCTGCTGCGCTACCTCAAGGGCCTGCAGCATCTGGTCGCTGCGTGTTTTTTCAGCCGCCAAAAGATCTGTAATATCCGTCATGGTCATAATGTAAATGCGGTTTTCCAGATCATAGGGTGCAAAGTGCACCTTGAAGGTTCCCAGTGTACCGTCGCTTCGTAAGCTCTTACATTGGTAAGAATAGACGCCTTCTTCTTCCACATGCCGTGAGACTGTCGCCAAATCGGAATTGTGGAGGAAGTCTTCGCGATCTTTTTGTGCGGGTATATCCCGAACAAATCGCTTTCTGGTTTCCTCGTAGGAAATAAATTGTCCCTTCAAATCTCCC
>CAZVAV010000394.1:0-2132 GCA_964625135.1 uncultured Oscillospiraceae bacterium
CTCAATTCTTGAGACGCTCAGGGAGAAGGGGGCGAAGATCGCCGCGACCACCCACTACCCCGAGATTAAGATGTACGCGCTTGAGACCCGCCGGGTCGAAAACGCAAGTTGCGAGTTCGACGTCAACACCCTTTCGCCGACCTATCGGCTGCTGACCGGCATTCCCGGACGCTCCAATGCCTTTCTGATCAGTGAGCGGTTGGGGCTGGATGTCGCGATCATTCGACAGGCAAAGGATTTGGTCTCCTCCGAGAACACCCGTTTTGAGGATGTCGTATCCGAGCTGGAGGCGACACGCCAACAGCTTGAGACCGAACGGGAGACGGCAAAGCGTCTGCGCGAGGAGGCGGAGCGCAGCCATGCCGAAGCGGCGGAAACGGCCAAGCGGCTTGAGAAAAGCACCGAAAAGGAGCTGGAACGAGCCAGAACGCAGGCAAAGCAGATCATCGAGGAGACCCGACTTCAGGCGGAAATTCTTTTTGAAGAGCTTGACGAGATCAAAAAATCAAAGGACAAGGAGAATTTCTCGGCGCTGCTGGGGCGCACCAAGCTGGGCTATCACGGCGCGATGAAGGAGATCGAGCAGCTCGCCGATCCGGTCGCACGCGCCGTGTCGCCGGAGCAGTATACGCTGCCCCGTCCGCTTGAAAAAGGGGATATTGTCTTTTTGACGACCCTGAATAAGGAGGGGCTGGTTCTTAAGAAGCCGGAGGGTCAGACGGTGCTGGTGCAGGCCGGACTTCTTAAAACCTCAGTGCCACTCTCGGACGTACGGCTTGGCCCCGCAAAAAAGGAGCAGAAGAAGCGGCAGCTCCCTGTGGGGAGAACCTCGCGAACCGGCGTGATTTCGCGCGGCTCGCGAGATGTGAAAAGCGAACTCGACCTGCGTGGCCTTGATGCCGAGCAGGCAGTGATGGAGCTTGATCAGTTCATTGACCGGGCGGTTCTTTCCGGTCTCAAATCGGTTTGCATTATCCATGGCAAGGGCACTGGCGTGCTGCGCACGGCTGTCGCCAACCGTCTGCGTTCCCATCGGGAGGTGGCGTCCTTTCGGCTGGGGCGCTACGGTGAGGGGGAGGACGGGGTTACCATCGCTGAATTAAAATAGCAAAAAACGACGAAGGCGCACTTCACATTGAGTGCCTCCGTCGTTTTTTGTAAGCGGTTGGAAAATATCGGATGTGGAAGTCGTTATCATGTTACACATATTTTTTTCGTAACCCCTTGCGAATTCTGGACAGCTTCGCAAAAATTCGCTACAAAACATACAACTTTATGATATAAATGAAAAAATTGGTTGAATTTCTTTCCGGCTCTATGGTAGGCTGAATTCAGAAAACCCGGAGCATCCGGGCGGACGCCCCCCTGTTCGGAAGAGGAATCGAAACAAACCATAACAATCAAAAGGAGAGGGAATCATGAAGAAAAAAATGTTAGCGCTGCTCCTGACCGTTCTGATGCTTGTCGCGACATTTGCGGGCTGCGGCTCGAAGGAAACCACCTGGACGGTCACCTGCCCGTGGGCGCCTTCCGGGGTGGCCGCAATGGTCAGCCAGAAGGCCGCCGGTATGTCCACCACCTATTCCAAGGATATTATCCTTGTGGCCGATGCCGTAAAGGGTGACGCCGCCACCGTTAACAGCTGGGTTGCCAAGACCAAGGCAAACGATCCCGAGATGGTATTCGCCGGAGAGGGGCTCTTCTCGATTACCTCGATCCTTGACCCCTCCAAGCTCCAGTTTACTTATGACGATTTTGTTTTTGTCGAAAACCTCTATTCATCCGTCTTTGTCCTCTCGGCTGACGCCAAGCTGGGCATCAAGAGCATTGCCGAGCTTGAGGCATATCTGAAAGCTGGAAATCAGGTCAGTGTCGCCACCAACGGCGCGACCGGCTCCGAGGCGTTTCTTGCCGCCGCGCTCTTCGGCTCGATGGGCCACGCAAATCAGATGAAGCTGGTTTCCTATTCCTCCGCCGGCGAGGCTGCGCAGGCGGTCGCCAAGGGCGAAACCAATTTTGCCGTCTCCCATCAGTCCCAGATCCTCGAGACCTATCAGCAGAACGGCGTCACCATCGTCTGCGCCTTTGACGGAGAGGATCTTTCGGTCGGCCCGTTCGCAGGGGTCGAGGGG
>CAZVAV010000395.1:0-2130 GCA_964625135.1 uncultured Oscillospiraceae bacterium
CATTAATAACTTATTATATCGGAAAAGGAGCAAAAGAAGCAAGCCCTTTTACAAAGTCTTGGTGATTGTTTGGCCAGCGCGGTTGGTGTATAATAGAAAACGCAATAGGAAGGGAATGATATGAGTATGATGCTGAGTAATTTGCTGGGGATTGCCGCCGTCGCGGGGGCGCTGGTTATTGGACTGATCCTTTATGGCCGCCATTCCAAGGATCAAACCCCGATGATGGGCAACGGCTGCAACGGCGACTGCGCCCACTGCGCCTCACACTGTGAGGAGGAGGAGCAGGAGAAGGGCCAAGATTGACAAATTGCCCGGTCTGGGGTATGATGCACAGGTTGGGATATCACGAAAATGGTGGCAGCTTTTCGTACGATAGCCCCGCGTTTTGTGCGCCGCAAAGCATTGCGGGCCGATGCGGGCGCGTATGGCGCTGCCATAAATTTTTTCGCGTCCGTATTCATGTTTGGAGGCACCCATGAAAAAAATCTCCGTTCGCGACCTCACCCGCTGCGCCGTCATCGCGGCGCTTTACACCGCCGTCTCGATCGCCCTGCTGCCGCTTGCCTTTGGCACGGTGCAGGCGCGGATTTCCGAGGCGCTCACCCTGCTGCCGGTGCTCACCCCCCTCGCGATTCCCGGGGTCACGGTCGGCTGCCTGATCACCAACGCCTATGGCGTGGCGGCGGGAGCCAACATCCTCGGCGCGTTGGATATCGTGCTCGGGGCGGCCGCTACCCTTGTCGCGGCGCTCTGCACCCGGGGGCTTCGGCGCTTCACCGTCGGGGGGCTGCCGCTGCTGGCCTCACTGCCCCCGGTGCTCTTTAACGCCGTTGTCATCGGCGCGGAGCTGACCTGGGCCGAGGCTAACACGCTGAACACCCCGCTGCTTTGGGTCAACATGGCGCAGGTGGGACTGGGTCAGCTTGTTTCCTGCACGGTGCTGGGCGTGCTGCTTGTCTGGGCGCTGCGCAGGGCGGGGCTGGATCGCAGGCTGTTTCATTCGGATCGCTCCTCCGCTGAATAGGCGAAGCGCGTCCGACTGCTCTGTCGTCAAGAGGCGGAGCAAAGAGAAAGGAAGACGCCGAAATGAGCAAACGGAGCTGCGCCGTCTCGATCCTTGCCGCCGCCGCGCTCTGGGGGTGCATCGGGGTGTTTCTGCGGGGGCTTACCTCGCTGGGGCTCTCGTCGATGCAGGCGATGTCCGCGCGAACCGTCTTCGCTACGGCGATGCTGCTCCCGGCTCTTTGGCTGCGGGATCGCACGCTGCTGCGGCTCGATTCGATCGGGGATCTGCGCTATTTTTTCGGCACCGGAATTCTCAGCCTGCTGTTCTTTAACTGGTGCTATTTCGGCGCGATTAAGGCGAGCTCGATGTCGGTCGCTGCGGTGCTGCTCTACACCTCGCCGATCTTTGTGGTGCTGCTTTCGGCGGTCTGCTTCGGCGAGCGGATCACCCACTGCAAAATCGGTGCGCTGCTCTGCACCTTTGCGGGCTGCATGATGGTCAGCGGCCTGTTTTCGCAAAGCGAAAGCATCGGGCCAAGGGCATTTCTGCTTGGCATCGGCGCCGGCTTCGGCTATTCGCTTTACAGCATCTTCGGACGGTTTGCCCTGAGAAAATATCGCTCGCTGACGGTGACCTTCTATACCATCTGCTTTGCGGCGGTGGGAAGCGTCCTGATCGCCCTGCTTGGCGGCGAGAACCCGCTGCCCGCCGTTCTTTTTACCGATGGGACGGGCTTTCTTTCGATGCTTGGCATGGCACTGCTCTGCGGTGCGCTGCCCTATCTGCTCTATACCGCGGGGCTTTCGGGGGTTCAGACCGGTCATGCGGCCATTCTGGCGACGCTTGAGCCGGTTGTTGCGGCGGCGCTTGGGGTTGGGCTGTTCCACGAAAGCATCACCCCGGTCAAGCTGCTCGGCATGGCGTTGGTTCTTTCTTCGGTGCTGATTCTCTCACAAGACCGGTGATTCCAAAAAATTCAGCAATTTGTGTGAAAAACCCTTGACATTTTCAGCGCGGCTGGATATAATAAATACTGCTTGTTATGAGCGATGCCGAATTGTGTAACGGTAGCACGACAGACTCTGACTCTGTTTGTCTGGGTTCGAATCCTAGTTCGGCAA
>CAZVAV010000396.1:0-655 GCA_964625135.1 uncultured Oscillospiraceae bacterium
CCGTTTTCTATTTCTGAAACCGATCCAGCGAGCCATACTGGGAAACAGCCTTTTGATAAATCTCCTCATCATAAAATGCCGCCTGTTGTGCGGTTACAGCCTTCGCGGTTTCAATCACAAAACGTGCCGCGTTTTCAACATCCTCCATATGAGAAGCCCCCGTGGCCGAGCCTGCCACAACGCTTTCGGCTGTGATGGCAACTCCAACCACCGGCGCATCGGTTGCCGTGCTGGGAGTCATAATGCTGTTGATGTGAGGATACCCGCTTTCATAGGGCGTCAGGTCAAATTGGCACAGCGGCAAAACCCTTGCGGGCTGTCCGGTCGTGGATTCCATAATTTTAACAAGGTCGCTGCTCACCGGAAGAAGATATCCCGATTTTGCGGTCGGCGTGATAAAAAATCCTCGCTGGTTTGCTATTTTATTTCCCTTTGTAGTGTCGATAGACAAAAAGCAGGAAATATCCTTGAGCGGCTTTACATCAAATTCGTTGAGCGAGTCAATATGAACGGGAGGATCAATAAAATCCGCGGGCTCCTTATGCTGCACCTTTGCGTTTGGCGCGATGTGGGTACTGATGATGACGTCTCCCTTGAGTACATCGCCAAGCTTGTGCATCTTAAATAATTTTGCCGCAGCGGCCAGAACGCAGAG
>CAZVAV010000396.1:665-2116 GCA_964625135.1 uncultured Oscillospiraceae bacterium
CTCCATCGGAAACATAACCGACAATATCCGGTCTTGCGCCCACAGAGCCGAGTCTTCCTATCGCTGCCATCTTGGGCGCCGTTTTATCCGAGCCTGTAATTGTGAGACGCAGGCAGCTTGTTTGACCCTTATCATCCTTCAGTGTGTGCTCATAAATGTAGCATTCGCCATCGCTGATCTTTTCAAAATATTCTCGAACCGTTGCTGCGGAGGCCTTTGGTGAGTCCAGAAGAGCATAGATTTCCATTATTTCCTGATTCAGCATTTCTTTTCCTCCTTCAAATTGAGAGCATTGCGACAAGCAGATAGAGATAATGTGCCGCGACCCCGGCGCAGATGCCGCCGATCGTATGGCTGAGGATTGCCTTGCCGGTGAGCTGGTTGCAGTGAAGGCTGTACATCATCGAAACATGGGTGCTGAGATAACCGCTCCAGCACATGCAAAGCGCCGTAAAAACCGCCACGTCGCCAATCTGTGCCTGACCTGTGGTAAGAAGGCCGGGAATCAATCCGATCGCGGCTCCCGCCGCACCGAGTGCGGTGACAGGTACGCTAATACAAGCGGCGCTTGAGAAGCCGAACAGTGGTTCGAGAATAAAATTAAGCTTGTCCGCAACAGCGGGGAGAAGGGCAATTCCCTCATAGGCCGCCCCGCTGTAGCCGTTGCCCGCGGGACCGTTGGTGAGCATCATGACCAGTGTACAGATAATCAACACGCCGGGAATGATCTCAACCCCCATCCTGACCCCGCTTTTTCCGCCGTCCAAAATGGCGCCTAAAAAGCGGTTGGCAACCGAGCCGCTGCGAATCGGGCGAAATGCCCCGTCTCTTTGGGTCGCGTCGGTGGTATCCATGTTTTCGTCCTTCCCGTAAAGCTTAGCGGTAAAGAACAGCATCAGGCGGGTGCTCACGATGCTTCCGAGCATCGCGCCGAGCAGGCCGATTCCTACGGCACCGGCGTAGGATATCCCCATCAGCGCTCCCTGACCCAGAATGAAGGTGCAGACAATCAGCCCCATTCCAAATGCTGTTCCCAGATTTGTCAGGGCCGGGAACTGATAGCGCTTGAAAAAGTGCCTGTAATACCCATCCTCGGCCAGCGAAAGCACGGCGGGATTGTCAGAAAGAAAGGTTGTAATGATTGCTAGGGAGGCGGCGCCCGGTAGTCCCCAGATAGGCTTCATGAAGGGGCGAAGGAGTCGATCCACCAGCGTCACCAGACCAAATTCGCTGAAAAGGCTGGAAATTGCTCCCATCAACACGCAAATTGACGTAATGTACAATACCGTATGCAAAAGTAGATCGTATGCCGTGTTCATCAAGGTGTTGATCGTATTGGCGATTCCCATTCGATTTACAAACAGTGCGAAGAAGCCTAAGAAGGCGAATAAAAAGACAAAGGTTTCAAGGCTGATCGCTTTTTTCATCTCTACAGGCAGCGCTCTCTGTTC
>CAZVAV010000397.1:0-2113 GCA_964625135.1 uncultured Oscillospiraceae bacterium
AATCCAAATAGTCAATTAATTCCGTCTTAAAGTGCTCCATGGAATCAAATTCTTGTAAATACAACAATTCACTTTTGAGTAAACCAAAGAAATTCTCAACCACCGCGTTGTCCAAACAATTGCCCTTACGGCTCACGCTCTGGCGAACTTTTCTTTGTTTGAGTTTCTTCTGATCGTTTTTATGCTGGTATTGCCAGCCTTGGTCGGAATGGAGGATCAACTGGGCACCCTCAGGCAACTTCTTGAGCGCCTTGTCCAGCATGTCTGTAACCATGGACAGTACCGGCCTGTCAGAAATTGTATAACTCACAATATCTCGGCTGCATAGGTCAAGGATCGGCGATAGATACAATTTCTGCCCGAACAGGCTGAATTCAGTAACGTCTGTTACCCATTTCTGGTTTGGTTTCTCTGCTTCGAAGTTCCGCTCCAACAGATTTGGCGCGATCTTGCCTACCTCGCCCTTGTAAGAACGGTACTTCTTCATCCGCGCCCGGCAAACCAGGTCCAGCTCTTTCATCAGCCGCTGAACCGTCTTATGATTGACCCCAAAGCCTTGTCCGCGCAGTTCCCCGGTTATGCGGCGGTAGCCGTAACGCCCTTTGTTTTCGTGGTAAATGGCCGTAATCGCCGCTTTTACCTTTGCGTACTTGTCCAGCCTTGCCTGCCGTTTGATGTGGTAGTAATATGTGGCGCGGGGCAGTTGAGCGATGTCGAGAAGCAACGCCAGCGAAAATCCTTGCCTCAGCTTTTGAATCACCAGCGTTTTTTGTGCTGGCGTCGCTCGTCTTCCAAAACCAAGGCTTGCAAGTTTTTTAAGTACGCATTCTCCGCTCGAAGACGCCGCGCCTCCGCAAGAAGGTCTTCTTCCACCGGCTTCGGAAGCTTAGCCCGACGGCCTTTGCTTCCGCGCCCGCGACGCCCAATCAAAAATCCTTCCGCCCCTTCTGTTCGGTATATACGTTCCCATTCCCGCGCCCGGCGATGACTGTTTATCTCAAATCGACGCGATGTTTCCGCATAGCTCAGTCCTTCGGTCAGCATGGTCTCTATCACATGTTTCTTGAACTCTGCCGTATATCTTTTTTTCTTAACCCCTTTTGGCATAGAAATACACCCCATTCGTTATTCAGTATACCATACTGTCTAACAAATGGGGCGCAGTTCAAGTTCGCGCCGGTTCCCTCATTTTTTATCCGTACAAATTAGGCGGCCGAGCACATAGGCTTGGCCGCCTCTTCCTTTATTTTTCGGTATTTTCAACCAGGTCTATAAACAACTTCATTAAAGGGCTGATCCACTTGTTTTTATGATGGCCGCATACAGCGGAGATGGTTGTCCCCGAAAGCTCTGTCGGAATCTCGGCCAGCACGCCGTTGTTGAGTTCCTCCTGTACCGCAAATCGCGGAAGGAAGGAAATCCCGACGTCGTTTTTTACTAAATTTTTAATGGTTGGAATGCTCCACAACTCGATGGCATGGTCGAGCAGGATGGACTTCTCCCGAAGATACCGCTCAAATATCTGCCGGAATACGCAGCTGGGCTCATCAATGATAAATGGGATCGGCAGCTGCTGATTGGGTGTAATAAAATCCGGATAACGATTTTTCATCTCTGGGGAAGCAACCAGCGCGAGTGAATATTTTCCGAATGGATGTGTTGTGAGATTATCGCCAAAGCCCCCCACATCCTCGTAAAACATGCCAAGATCCAATGTGCCGCGCAGCAGTTCATCCCGAATATCATAGCAGTTCATGGACCGCAAAAACAGCCTGGCCTTCGGAGCGCGTTTGTGGAACTCCTTCAAAACGGCCGGAAGATGATAGCATAGCAACGATTCCCCGCAGGCGACGCGCAGATCTCCCTGGCATTCCGCCAGGTCGTCTTCAAAGTTTCGCAGACGGCTTACAGAGGTCAGCACTTCATCCACATAAGGGATAAGCTGTTCGCCGGCCTTCGTAAGCACCATTTTCCGGCCTATTTTTTCAAAGAGGCTGGTGGAAAGCTCCCGCTCCAACTGACTGATTTGAAAAGTGATGGTGGACTGCGTATAGTTCAACCGTTCGGCAGCCTTGGAAAAACCGCCTTCTTCAACAATCACGCGAAATGTATT
>CAZVAV010000398.1:0-2088 GCA_964625135.1 uncultured Oscillospiraceae bacterium
ATTGCAAGAGCTTTGGCGACCGACCCGGAGATTATTTTTTTTGATGAGCCTACTTCCGCCCTCGACCCGGAGCTGACCGGCGAAGTACTCTCGGTCATGCGGCAGCTTGCCGACGAGGGCATGAGCATGCTGGTGGTCACCCATGAAATGAGCTTTGCAAAAAACGTTTCCAACAAGGTCGTATTCATGGAAAATGGCGTGGTCGTGGAATCGGGCGATTCCAGAGCGTTTTTTGAACATCCTTGCCAGCAGCGAACCCGTGAATTTCTCAGCACCATTCTCGGAGAAGCCTTACCCCTTGCTCTGGCAATCTAAAAAATCACAACCAAAGGAGTCATCAGACATGAAAAGAACTGTATTTTCAAGGCTGCTTTCGGCAGTCCTCTCGATTGGCGTACTGGGTCTCACCGCCTGCTCGCAAAACACGGCGCAGCAGCCGAGCGCCGTCAACACGTCATCGACTTCGCAAGTCTCGGAAAGCGCACCCGTCGGCGATTTGCTTTCGCAGATTCGGAACCGGGGCGAAATCATCATTGCCATGGAGGGTACCTGGGCGCCGTGGACCTATCACGATGAAACCGACAAGCTGGTGGGCTATGACACAGAGGTTGGGCAGGCAATCGCCCAAAAGTTGGGCGTTACCGCCACCTTTGTGGAGGGGGAATGGGACGGACTGTTGGCGGGGCTGGATGCCGGACGTTATGACATCATGGTCAACGGCGTGGACATCACTCCCGAGCGGTCGGAGAAATACGATTTTTCCCGACCCTACGCCTATAACCGTACAGCCGTCATCGTCAGCGGTGACAACAATGAAATCCAATCGCTGGAGGATTTGCAGGGCAAGCACACCGCCAATACCATCTCCAGTACCTATGCTGAATTGGCGGAACGCTACGGCGCCGAGGTGACCGGTGTGGACGACTTGAACCAGACCTTTGAGCTGCTGCTCTCCGGACGCATCGACGCCACCCTCAATGCGGAGGTCACCTATTATGATTATAAGAAGGCGCAACCGGATGCCAATGTAAAAATTGCAGCGCTCACCGAGGATGCCACCCAGATTGCAATTCCCATGCGCAAGGGCGAGGAGACCGCCAGCCTGCGGGAAGCGGTTGACAAGGCGTTGTCGGAGCTTGCCGAGGAAGGCGTGCTTTCAGAGCTTTCCGTCAAGTATTTTGGCAGCGATATTTCGCAGAATTCGTAAAGGGGAAATGGGAAAAATGTATCGCACCCAAGAGGCAATTGTACAAAATCTGCGGGACGCCGGATGCGACCCAGAAACCATAGAATGCTTTCTCGCGCAATATGAGAAGGGTAGCACAAAGGAGGTGCTAAAGCTTTTGGCGTTACACCGGCGGGGACTGCTCAATGCGCTGCATGAGGAGCAAAAGAAAATCGACTGTCTCGATTATCTTGTATACCATTTTCAAAAATAAAAGCGTAAAGGGAATGGTACGCTCGACCATTCCCTTTGTCTTAAGGGGAGGTGTGACGCATGGGCAGCTTTTTATTGCGAGGGATTTTGATCGGCTTGCTTTTTGGACTGCCTGTTGGTGCGGTCGGCACAATGACGATACAGCGTGCCTGGTGCTTTGGATGCAAAGCCGGTCTGTTAACGGGGCTTGGTTCCTCGGTGTCCGACTGCCTTTATGCGATTGTCGGTGCCTTTGGCCTCACCCTCGTTTCCGATTTCCTTTTGCGTCACCAAACCATCATCAATGTCCTTGGCGGCAGCCTCATCCTCTGGATGGGGATACGCCTAATGCTGAAGAAGGAAGAAGCGGTGGTGCAGGCAAGCGCAACGGGCGGTACAAAGGTGTTTTTATCCTCCTTCGCCATCGGGATCACAAACCCGGCGGCCATTCTCATCTTTCTATTCGCCTTCTCCTATTTCGGTATCTCCGGTGCCACAAGATTACTCGACAGGATGGGACTGGTGAGCGGCGTATTTCTTGGAACCTACCTCTGGTGGGCTGCGCTTTCGGTCGGGGTTTGTGTCATCAAGAAGAAACGGGGAAACCGCAGCTTCCGTTATATGAATCAGGCGTTTGGTGGACTGCTCACGGTGTTTGGCGCAGTCGTTTT
>CAZVAV010000399.1:0-2082 GCA_964625135.1 uncultured Oscillospiraceae bacterium
GGTGGTCTCCGATAAGATGGATAAGACCGTCGTTGTCGCGGTCAAGGACTCTGTCCGTCATCCGCTTTACAAGAAGATCGTCAAGCGCACCGTTAAGTTTAAGGCCCACGACGAAGCGAATGCCTGCGGCGTCGGCGACAAGGTGCTGATCATGGAGACCCGCCGTCTGTCGAGAGACAAGAACTGGCGCGTCGTCGAGATTCTGGAGAAGGCGAAGTAATGCGGTAGACCCCCTACCTACCGCGCAAATACGATCATAATAAAAGAAACCGGTCTGAGCGCCACCGCGAATGGGCGGTGTGTAGCGGCTGAAGGTCAGCCCCGGCAGGCCGGTGGATACCGAAAGGAGGAAACAGCTCATGATTCAGATGCAGACTCATCTGAAGGTTGCCGATAATACCGGCGCCAAGGAGCTTATGTGCATCCGGGTTCTCGGCGGCACAAGAAGAAGATACGCGAACATCGGCGACGTCATCGTCTGCTCGGTGAAGAAGGCCGCCCCCGGCGGCGGTGTCAACAAGGGTGAGGTTGTTAAGGCCGTTGTGGTTCGTTCCGCCAAGGGACTGCGCCGCGAGGACGGCACCTATATCCGCTTTGACGATAACGCGGCAGTCATCATCAAGGAGGATAAGAATCCCAAGGGCACCCGTATCTTTGGACCGGTCGCCCGCGAGCTCCGCGAGAAGGACTACCTGAAAATCTTGAGCCTCGCTCCCGAGGTTCTGTAACGGAGGTGTACGAGCGTGAATAAACTTCACATCAAACGAGATGACACGGTCGTCATCCTGTCCGGCAAAGACAAGGGCAAGAAGGGCAAGGTTCTCGAGACCTCTCCGAAGGAGCAAAAGGTCATCGTAGAGGGTGTCAACATGGTTACCAAGCATGTTAAGCCCCGCCGCGCCGGCGAGCCCGGCGGCATCGTTTCCGCAGAGGGCGCCATGTACGCCTGCAAGGCGATGCTCGTCTGCCCGTCCTGTGGCAAGCCCACCCGCGTCGCCCACAAGGTGCTGGAGGATGGTACCAAAATGCGCGCCTGCAAGAAATGCAACGCGACTTTCTAAAGTGAGGAGGAAAACACATGGCTAGATTAAAGGACCGTTACCTCAGCGAAGTAGCCGGCCAGCTGTTTAAGCAGTTCGGCTATAAGAGTGTCATGCAGATCCCGAAGCTTGAGAAGGTCGTTGTTAACGTCGCTTGCGGCGAAGGCAAAGACAACCCCAAGATCATCGAGGCGGTGGTCGGCGATCTCGGAAAGATCACCGGTCAGCGCGCACAGGTCTGCAAGTCCAAGAAGAACATCGCCAACTTTAAGCTCCGCGAGGGCACGCCGGTTGGCTGCAAGGTCACCCTGCGTGGCGCCCGGATGTATGAGTTCTGCGACAGACTTTTCTCGGTCGCCCTGCCCCGTGTCCGTGATTTCCGCGGCATCTCGGCCAACGGCTTCGACGGCAGAGGCAACTTTTCCTTCGGCCTCAAGGAGCAGCTGATGTTCCCTGAGATCGAGTACGACAAGATCGATAAGGTTCGCGGCATGGACATTACCTTTGTCACCACCGCAAAGACCGACGAAGAGGCCAAGGAGCTGCTTGCGCAGCTTGGCGCCCCGTTCGCGAAGTAAGGAGGAGAGCGTAACATGGCAAAGACCAGTATGAAAATCAAGCAGCAGCGCCCTGCGAAGTTCTCCACCAGAGAGTACAACAGGTGCAAGATCTGCGGCCGTCCCCACGCGTATCTGAGAAAGTACGGCGTCTGCCGCATCTGCTTCAGAGAGCTGGCATACAAAGGACAGATTCCCGGCGTGCGCAAGGCAAGCTGGTAAGTAGGATCAAAAGGAGGTTTACGGCATGCATATCACCGATACCATCGCTGACCTGCTGACCCGCATCCGCAATGCGAGCACGGCACGTCACGACTCGGTCGATGTTCCCGCTTCCAATATGAAGAAGGCAATTGCCCAGATTCTGTTGGATGAGGGCTATATTAAGAGCTATACCGTCGCGGAAGACGGCAAGCAGGGCATCATCCGCATTGTGCTCAAGTACTCTGCGGGCAAGACCCCTGTCATCACTGGACTGAGAAGAG
>CAZVAV010000400.1:0-2056 GCA_964625135.1 uncultured Oscillospiraceae bacterium
AACCATTCCACTTTCGCTGTCCGATTTCCGCAGCTTTGTAGTCAATCGTGTGGTCAATTCATCGGAGGCGGCAGAGCTGTTGGGCTGTTCCAGGCAGAATATCGACGATCTCGCCAAGCGTGGGAAGCTGCAGCCCATTAAATCCTCGGAGAAAAACACGCTGTATTTAAAAAGCGAGGTGCTGAAGCGGAATTGGCAGTGATGAAAAATAGTGCGAATATACTCACCGCCTCACGATTCCTGTTTGCTGTGGGGATGGTGCTGGCCAATCTGTTTTCCGCCGCTTTCTGGGTCTGTTATCTGGGCGGCGGAATCAGCGATTTGCTGGACGGCCCGGTTGCCCGCGCCCTGCATATCCAGAGCGAGATCGGCGCGAAGCTGGACAGCGCCGCCGATCTGGTCTTTGCGGCGGTGATGGCCGTGGTGATTGTGCAGAATATCGAGCTTCCGGCGTGGCTCTGGGTCTGTGCCGGATGTGCTGCTGCGGTGCGGGTTGTGAGCTACGGCGTGGGATTTTTGAAATACCACACCTTTTCCGCCCTGCATACTTACGGGAACAAGGCCACCGGCGCGCTGATTTTTGCATTCCCGCTGCTATACGCATTCCTTGGACTGACTGCGTCGGGCGTCATTTTATGCGTGACCGCACTTTTCTCCTCTGCGGAGGAGCTTATCATCACCATCAGCTCGCCCACGCTGAATCGGGACTGCAAAGGCATCTGCGAACGAAACCGCCATGGGGAGTCAAACACATGAATGGATGGGAAGATTTATAAATCCTCTTTTAAAATGCCGTGCAAATAGTAATCACACCAGACGGACACCATCTTTTCCTGGCGCACCATGCCCTCGCGGGTAAAGCCGCAGCGCTCCAGCATTCGACAGGATGCAATATTGCGTACATCCACATCCGACCACAATCGGCGCAGCTCAGTCTGGGAGAAGCAGAAGTGAACCGTCTCCCGCAGAGCCTCCATCCCGTAGCCCTGCCCGTGATAGGCGCTGCCGAGACGGATCGCCACCTTCGCCATGCGGTCGTTTTCGATGAGATAGACCCACACCTCGCCGATGACCTTCTGGGCGGAATTCAAAACGATTCCCCAGCGAAAGCTCTTGATGGGCTTTGACGGAGTGGCAAACAGCAGCTGGGGATTTTTGTCCGCCTTGCCGGGGCTTTTGCCCCAGTATGTGTAAATGGCTTTGTCGGGTGTTCACTCTCGCAAATCCTCCGCATCCGCCGCCGTTAGGGGGCGTAGGGTCAGCTGTTCGGTGTGCAGGGTGGGCTTATCGATGATAAAATCACGCAGACTCATCTTCCATCCCCCTCAGAAATTGCATTCGACTTCCCAGCCGAATGCGCCGCTTTCCTCCACGCTTTTGGCCAGTGGGCACACCAGTCCGGCACGGTGGGGTGTTCCACCCGGTCAGCGCTGGGGGTATAGGGCTTGATGTCCAGCACCGGCGTCTGGCCGTTTGCGTCGATCCAGCCCAAGCCCAAAATGCCGCGATCTGCGTCCACAAAGGTCACGGCAGCCGCCGTCACCGCAATGGGGTTGGGTCGCTCCGGCGTCAAACCACCAGAGCACCTGCACATAACCAAAGTCCTCGAGTCCTTGGAGCGCCGGGCGAAACCTTGGTTCTACCTCGATCCAAAAGCCGCTCTCGGCGGCGCGGACAACACCAATGGGTTCCATGGTAAAATGCATAGAAATTCCTCCAACATATGGAATTTCGACGTCGTAATTTCATTGTAGCGGAAGTGTTTTATACTTCAAGGGCTTTTTTAAATTTTTGAAAAAACGGTGACTGTGCCATGAATGAAGGAGCGATAAACCATGATCTGTGAAATTATGAAAGACGAGGACTTTTTGAAGCAGGTCTCGGAGCCTGCGACACAGGCGGATATTTTGGTGGCGAACGATTTATTGGAAACGCTGATCGCCCACAAGGACGGCTGCGTGGGCATGGCGGCGAATATGATCGGCGTTTCAAAGCGCATCATCGCTTTTGATAACGACGGCGAATACATGGTGATGTTCAACCCTGAAATCATCAA